>NZ_JBIIVN010000205.1:0-3672 GCF_044339385.1 Collimonas sp.
TTGCACGGCTAGCTCCTTGAACTCCGCCGTGTACATCTGTTTTGGTATCTTCTTCATTGCTGGTCTTTCCAAAGGATCGTTGATTTTACGTTACCTATGGAAGACTAAATTTCGGGGGAAGCTCAAATCGACCAAGCGGCGCAGGAAAGCCACACTTACAGCATGCTTTTTTTGCTATCACTCTGGGATTTGGTAAGATCGTGGGATACGACACTATTAAACATTGCTTTTTACGAACCAATTAACTTATCGTCGCTCCATACACCAATCCGCCGGTGCATCCTGCCGCCATGTCGGGCCGCCCATTCAACTCGCTGCTTTATGTTCAACAACAAATCCCGCAAGCCAATTGAAATAAAAATTGCAACTGTGGTGGCAGTTTCGGCCATCTTGCATGATGCAGATCCGATGAACTTGGAAGCAGCGCTTCAGGAGATGACGGGAGGCGTCGCCGACTTTTTCGACAATGAATTCGCCGTCATCGACGTCAGCGGATTACCGCCCGACCACGCCAGCATTGATTGGCCGCAATTGATCGGGCTGCTCAAGAAATACCAATTGAATGCGGTCGCCGTGCGGAATGCGCCAGCCGACATGGAGGCCGCCATCATCGCCAGCGGACTGAGCATCGACAACGTCAGCGCCGCACGCCAGGAGCCGGCGGCGGAATCAGCGGCACCAGCGCCAGCCCCCGCGCCGGCTGCGGTTGCGCAGAAAGTTAGCTCAGGCACCATGATCGTCGACACGCAGATTCGCGCGGGACAACGTATTTATGCGCGCGATGCCGATCTGGTGATCACCGCAACCGTCAACAATGGTGCAGAGATCATCGCCGACGGCAGTATTCACGTCTACGCACCCCTGCGCGGGCGGGCATTGGCCGGCGCCAGCGGCAATACCTCGGCACGGATTTTTGCCGCCAGCATGGAGGCAGAACTGGTATCGATTGCGGGTATTTACCGGACTTTTGAGAACGGTCTGCCGCCGGAACAGAAGGGGCAACCTGCACAAATTCGCTTGAGCGGCGACCGGATTGACGTAATATCGCTCAATTCCGCAGCCCGCAATTAATTGACTCCGGGGCTGGGATCGCATAAGTTTTTTTCGAGGCGCTGTTATCACAATGAAATTCTGTTTTTCTGTTTTGCAGCCGCTTTTTACAATTTAACCGTTTTATTTATTTAGTCAGTTGGGGACAGAGCCGCGCCGCTAGCGTGATTCGCTACGCATCGTTGGCGCTTACGCTCTGTCTCGCAATGCATAACCTTAGGAGCTCTTCGTGGCAAAAATCATCGTTGTTACGTCCGGCAAAGGCGGAGTTGGCAAAACCACCTCCAGCGCGAGTTTTGCATCCGGTTTGGCCATGCGCGGCCACAAGACGGCTGTACTCGACTTCGATGTCGGCCTGCGTAACCTGGACCTGATCATGGGCTGCGAACGCCGCGTCGTGTACGATCTGATCAACGTCGTCAACAAAGAAGCCTCGCTGACCCAGGCTCTGATCAAGGACAAGCATTGCGACAATCTGTTCATCCTGCCTGCATCGCAAACCCGCGATAAGGATGCCTTGACGGAAGAAGGCGTGGAAGCCGTGCTCAACGACCTGATCAAGATGGATTTCGAATTCATCATCTGCGATTCGCCGGCCGGCATCGAGCGCGGCGCGGTGATGGCGCTGACCTTTGCCGATGAAGCAATCGTAGTCACCAATCCGGAAGTCTCGTCGGTACGCGACTCCGACCGTATCCTCGGGATCATTCAGGCCAAGTCGCGCCGCGCACAAAACGGTGGCGAGCCGGTCAAAGAGCACCTGCTGATCACCCGATATTCGCCGAAACGCGTCGAAGCCAGTGAAATGCTGTCGTACACTGATGTCCAGGATATCCTGCGCATACCGCTGATCGGCATCATTCCAGAATCGGAATCCGTCTTGCACGCCTCCAACCAGGGCAATCCGGCGATCCATATCAAGGGCAGCGATGTTGCACTGGCCTACGAAGATGTCGTCTCGCGCTTCCTTGGCGAGGACGTTACCCTGCGTTTCACTTCCTATGAGAAACCGGGCTTCCTGCACCGCATCTTTGGAGGGAAATAACATGGCATTGCTCTCGTTCTTATTCAACAACAAGCCGAAGACGGCTTCGGCCGCCAAAGAGCGATTGCAGATCATCATCGCCCGAGAACGCAATGGACGCAGCGGCCATGACTTTCTGCCGGCGCTGCACAAAGAACTGATCGAGGTGATCTCCAAGTACGCCAAGGTGAATGCCGACAATATCAAGATTTCTCTCGACCGCCAGGGAAATCTCGAAGTACTGGATGTCAACGTAGTATTGCCCGACGCTTAAACGCGCTATGCGCCCTGTACCGGGCCGGTGCAGCCAGTGTCATTTCGCTGGCTGCCGCCGAACCACTGCGATGAAGATGTCATGGGCGCGTAAGCAGGATATATCGGTATATTGACCGGCGCGTCGACATCGATTTGCTGCACATGCCCGGGTTCGCGATTGTTTTAGCCTAAAAGGTGGTATTTTATCAATCCCCCTCAACCACTAGCGTGCGACAAATTCCAACGCACATAAAGACAAACCCGTCGCAGAGCAGCGCTTTGACCGATGCAACTCGACATCCGGCCGAGATCACTTATTGTTTTTTTAATTTTTTTGTGGCGAAACAAAACCACTGAAAAAATAAAATATTTTTCTACGGCAATGCGGCAACAAGATTAATATACTCGTGCGTTCGCTACAATTTCGATACCTGCCCTCTGGGCGGGCGCCGCCTTACCTATATAAAACATGAGAATTGCTGTCCTTGATGACGACCCCAGTCAAACCGATCTAGTTTGCCAGGTGCTCACATCCAGTGGGCATACCTGCCATCCATTTCAGAGTGGGAAAGAGATACTGAACCAGCTGCGTAGAGAGAGCTACGACATGTTGGTTCTCGATTGGCAAGTCCCAGACCTGAGCGGACCGGAGGTATTGCGCTGGGTTAGAGAAAAACTGCCCAGAACCATCCCGGTCTTATTCATCACCAGCCGCTCAGGCGAGGATGACATCGTTGAGGGCCTGGCCGCTGGCGCCGACGATTACATGATTAAACCGATCCGCCGCAGCGAGCTGGTTGCTCGCGTGCAAGCCCTGTTGCGGCGCGCCTATCCGATCCAGAGTTCGAGCGAACAAATCGTCTTTAACGACTATCTGTTTGAAACCCGCTCCGGGCGCCTGACCTTGGCCGGCAAGCCGATTGAGATTACGCAGAAGGAATTCGATCTGGCATTGTTGTTTTTCCGCAACTTAGGCCGCCCACTGTCGCGGGCGTATATTCTTGAAGCGGTATGGTCACGTGACGTCGATATCCCCTCTCGGACCATGGACACGCATGTGTCGCGGGTACGGAGTAAGTTACAATTGCGGCCAGAAAACGGTTACCGATTAGCTCCTGTCTATAGCTATGGTTATCGATTAGAACAACTCACGGGATAAAGCGCCTCTTGGTTGCACCGACAAACGAATAATATGCGCAACACCATCTGAGCTTCCCTCGATTTTTCGTCTTCCAACAGGTGGCTTTTATGCCGCCTGTTTTTCCTGATGTTGCTCAGTGAGCCAGTCATCTAAATACTGGCAGGGTGAACGATAGTCAAGCGTCGAATGCTGCCGTTGGCGA
>NZ_JBIIVN010000206.1:0-3663 GCF_044339385.1 Collimonas sp.
TGTCCGCCAGCTTGACCAACTCAGGATCGGGCTTGGCCCGTTTGGTGCGTTTTACGTAGGTCATTTTTTCCTCTATGGTGGCAGTGTGCTGCCAAATGACCGTTTACACAAAACTAATTACACCCTCCTCACCCAACATACAAATCATTATTTAAAACACATTTATGTCTGTTGCGCCGTTGCAATCAAGCGTTCCGGTGCCATGACCCCGTATTCGTGCAATTGCGCAGTGCCCAGCAACTGCCGAGGTGATGTATCGACAACATCGCCGGGCTGCAAGTACACGCGCACGCGTCCTGCGGTTGCGGGTAACGGCACTCCCTCTTTAGCCAGCGTCAGACGCTGGCCTTGCAAAAAGCGCTTTGCCAGGGGCTGCGATAATACTACTTCGGGCAATGACGACAGCAGACTATCGACCGCTGCCAGCAAGGGCGCACGATCGGCCTCGTCGGTTGCCATCAATTGATCCAAAGTCACGCAACCGTCTAACGTCAAGTGGCCCACCTGGACCCGCCGCAGTTGCTGCAGATGAGCACCACAGCCTAGCGCAGCACCGATATCTTCACCCAGCACCCGAATGTAAGTGCCTTTACTGCAGGCTACCCGCAGACGCAGAAACGGCGCCTGGTAATCGAGAAACTCCAGCTTATGAATCGTTACGGCGCGCGCCTCGCGCTCCAGGATAATGCCGGCACGGGCATATTCGTATAACGGCTTGCCGTCGCGCTTGAGTGCCGAATACATCGGCGGCACCTGCTGAATCGGGCCGCGGAACTGTGCCAAGGCCTGCTCGATCTGTGCATGGCTGACGCTGACATCCTTGCGCTCGAGTATCTCGCCTTCGGTATCGCCGGTGGCCGTCGTCACGCCAAGATGAATCATCGTCTCGTAGGTCTTGTCGGCATCCAGCAGATCCTGAGCAAACTTGGTCGCCTCGCCAAAGCACAACGGCAGCACACCAGTCGCAAAAGGATCGAGGGTGCCGGTGTGACCGGCCTTCTGTGCGTTCAACAAGCGTTTGGCCTTGATCAGCGCGTCATTGCTGGAAAAACCGACGGGCTTATCGAGCAGTAATACGCCATTCAGCGGAACACGAATTCTTTTGGGCGAGGTCGATGCCATGAGAGGGAAATAAGAGGAAATTCAGCAAAAACAAAAACAGGTGACAAGAAGGAGAAACGGCCTGCCGTCGCCAGCAAGCCGCATCATTCTTGTCGCATCATTCGTGTACGACCGGCAAGCTCCCGGTCTATTCCTGACCGTCATCCTTGGCACGGGTCGCATTGGCGATATCGATCAGACGCGACATTTCAACCCCGTGCGCCGTCGAATTATCGTGAATAAAATGCAAGGCTGGCAAAGTGTGAATGGTCAGACGGCGACCCAACTGGTTGCGCAAGAAACCGGCAGCCTGGGTCAGGCCCTTGACGGTATTCGCAATCGCCTCAGGGTCGTCGTTCAGCATCGTGAAAAACACCTTGGCATGGGCGTAGTCCGGCGTCACCTGTACTTCCGTAATCGTAATCATGCCGACCCGAGGGTCTTTTAGCTCGAAAACAATGATTTCAGACAGGTCCTTCTGGATCTGGTCTTCAACGCGCAGGCCACGCCCAGGGATCGATTTACTATGTTTAGCCATACTTTTCATCGGCGCGTTGCCACGCCCTATCTTTCACAAATGAACTACCAACAACTTGCAGGATGGGCATTGCAAATCCACCCTACAACACTTTTCAGCGGTGCACGAGCAGAATGCCTGCCCTACAAACAATAATAAACCATCAAGCTTATCGCTAGCTTTAGAAACTGTCGCCTCAGCCAGGCTGACAGCGCCGAGTGTCTGACTGAGCAGCGCCGCGACACATCAGTCCAGCAGGACAGCGCTCATCATAAACCGCACAATAGGTCCGCAAGAAGTTGATAGAGTTGCCTGTTACCAAATGAAAATCGGGCTTTTAGGCCCGATTTTCCTGCCTTACGCACCTTGACTGCATGCGTGTGCTTTGACTATTACAGGGTACGTGCGACTTCTTCGACTTCAAAGATTTCGAGCTGATCGCCTTCTTTGATATCGTTGAAGTTCTTCAGCGTCAGGCCGCACTCAAAGCCGGAACGAACTTCTTTGACGTCGTCCTTGAAGCGTTTCAGCGAATCCAGCTCACCGGTCCACAACACAACGTTGTCGCTCAGCAGACGGACCGAAGCACCACGCTTGACCAAGCCTTCCAACACATAGCAACCAGCAATCGCGCCGACCTTGCTGACCAGCAGTACCTGACGGATCTCGACCAGACCGAGGGCCTGTTCGCGCTTCTCAGGCAACAACATACCGGACATCGCTGCCTTGACCTCGTCAACCGCATCATAAATGATGTTGTAGTAACGAATGTCGACGCCGTTGGCTTCGGCCAGCTTGCGTGCCGATGCATCGGCACGGGTGTTGAAGCCGATAATCACAGCCTTCGAGGCGACCGCTAGATTGACGTCGTTCTCGCTGATGCCGCCGACACCGGCGTGCACCACTTGTACCCGGACTTCGCTGGTTGACAGTTTTTGCAACGACTGCGTCAGCGCTTCTTGCGAACCCTGAACGTCAGTCTTGATGATCATCGGCAGGTTCTTGACTTCGCCTTCAGCCATCTGGTCGAACATGTTTTCCAGTTTCGCAGCTTGCTGCTTGGCCAACTTGACGTCACGGTACTTACCTTGACGGAACTGACCGATTTCGCGCGCCTTGCGCTCGTCTACCATAACCATGACTTCTTCACCGGCCACCGGCACTTCTGTCAAGCCCTGGATTTCGACCGGAATCGATGGACCGGCTTCGGTAATCGCCTTGCCGTTTTCATCCAGCATCGCACGCACACGGCCGTAAGCTGAACCAGCCAGCACCACGTCGCCGCGCTTCAAGGTACCGGATTGCACCAGGATGGTTGCGACCGGACCACGGCCCTTATCCAGCTTGGCTTCCACCACCAGGCCACGAGCAGGCGCTGCCACAGCAGCTTTCAATTCCAGCACTTCAGCCTGCAACAGGACTTGCTCCAGCAGGTTGTCGATACCTTCGCCAGTCTTGGCCGAAACCGGTACGAACGGCGATTCGCCGCCGTACTCTTCTGGGACGACTTGCTCGGCGATCAATTCTTGCTTGACGCGATCCAGGTTGCCACCCGGCTTGTCGATCTTGTTGATCGCCACCACCAGCGGTACACCGGCAGCTTTCGCGTGGGCAATCGCTTCCTTGGTTTGCGGCATGACGCCGTCATCTGCTGCCACCACCAGAATCACGATATCGGTCGCCTTGGCACCACGGGCACGCATCGCGGTAAACGCTTCGTGGCCCGGCGTGTCGAGGAACGTAATCATGCCGCGTGGAGTTTCCACGTGATATGCACCGATATGCTGAGTAATACCGCCAGCTTCGCCGGACGCAACCTTGGCGCGACGGATGTAATCCAGCAACGAGGTTTTGCCGTGGTCGACGTGACCCATGACTGTCACCACCGGTGCGCGCGGCAGCAATTCTGCATCGGCATGTTCTGCACCGTCGATCAGCAATGCTTCCGGATCGTCCAGCTTGGCGGCGTGAGCGGTATGGCCCATTTCTTCGACCAGGATCATCGATGTTTCCTGATCCAGCACCTGGTTGATGGTGACCATCTG
>NZ_JBIIVN010000207.1:0-3645 GCF_044339385.1 Collimonas sp.
ATAGCAACCGTCTATAGCAACCGTCTATAGCAACCGTCTATAGCAACCGTCTATAGCAACCGTCTATAGCAACCGTCTATAGCAACCGTCTATAGCAACCGTCTATAGCAACCGTCTATAGCAACCGCCACAGCGCCAGCACCAGCAGCGTATAAAACGCTGCCACAATGTCATCCCACATCACGCCGAAGCCGCCTTTCAGATGGCGGTCGAAGTAAGAAATCGGTGGCGGCTTGACCATGTCAAAAAAGCGGAACACCACAAACGCTGCGAATTGGGCCCACAGGCTGGCCGGCGTCATCAGTACCAGCACCAGCCAGAACGCAATGATTTCATCCCACACCATGCTGCCGTGATCGGGGGCGCGCAAATGGCGGCCGGTAACCTGGCAGGTCCAGACGCCCACCACAAAGCCGGCGGCGATGATCACCAGCCAATTCAGCGGCGTAAAGATTTCCGGCCAGCGTGTGGTCATCACCACATACGACAGCCAGCCAAACAAGGTGCCGAAAGTACCCGGCATCACTGGCGACAAGCCGCTGCCAAATCCTTGCGCAATGATATGTGCGGGGTGCGCCATCATGAAACGGCCAGTGGCCTTGATCGGACGGGGAGTAATGCTGGGAGTAATGCTGTTTGCCGGTGTGGTCATGTGGAGCGAAAGTGGTCGAAAGAAGTCAGTTGCAGGTTAAGCGCGGTGCCGTCGGCATCGTGCAGGCGTATGCCGCGGGCGGCATTGATACTGCCGATGCGAGTCACCGCGGTGGCCGCTGCCTGGCCAGCGGCAAGCACAGCGTCGCGGCGCTCGGCAGGGGCGGTGAAACATAATTCATAGTCGTCGCCGCCAGCCAGGGTAAAGTGGCGGCGGATTGTCTGGCTTTGCTGCGCCAGCACCGGGCCCGCCGGCAGGCTGTCGACCGCCAGCGTAGCGCCAACCCCGGAGCGCGTCAGGATATGCCCAAGGTCGCCGGTTAGGCCGTCGGAAATATCGATTGCCGCCCGCGCGATCCCGCGCAGCGCCAGCCCCAGCGCCACGCGTGGCGTCGGTTGGTGCATGCGGGTTGCCGCCAGCGCGTGCTGTGCGCTATCGAGCGTCAGTTGATCCGTCAGTTCATGCCGATAACCCGCCAGCGCCAGCCGCACATCGCCCAGCGTACCGGAGACCCAGATGTCGTCCCCCGCTTGCGCCGCATCGCGTCGCAGAGCCTGGCCCGGCAAGGTTTCGCCGAATACGGTGATGCAGATATTCAGCGGGCCTTTGGTGGTATCGCCGCCGATCAGCTCGCAGCCATGGGCATCGGCCAATGCCAGCAACCCGGCTGAAAACGGCGCCAGCCACGCTTCGCTTGCGGCAGGCAACGCCAGCGCCAATGTAAATGCCAGCGGCCGGGCGCCCATCGCCGCCAGATCGGACAGGTTGACCGCCAGGCACTTGTGGCCCAGCGCCAAGGGCTCGGCGTCGGCAAAGAAATGTCGCCCTTCCACCAGCATGTCGGTGGAAATGGCAATCTGGCTGCCGGTGGTGGCAGTCAGCAACGCGCAATCGTCCCCAACGCCCAGAGCAATCTGCGCAATATTGCTGCGTGCCGGGCGCGTGAAGTAGCGGGAAATTAGGTCGAATTCAGACAGCATCTGCGGATTGTACCGAATCACGAGGGCTTACAGCCGATTTGTAGCTGATGGCAAGCCTGATTTACTGAATTACGGCGCTTAGCCGCATTGTTCCACCCAAGCGTCGTCAGAACCCTGAGCCACAGCTGGTGGTGCGCGAAATGGCGCCGCGCTGGATGATGTCCTCACCCTTGGTATTACCGACCGAGATTTGCGTTACGCAATAAGTGCCGTTCGGCCCCGTCACTTTAGTCACCCGCTGGCCGTCCGGCCGCGTGATGTCTTCCATGGTGGTTTCACCCGGCCTCGGTGCATCTTTCGGCACGACTGGCCCGGCGAGTGCCTTTTCCAGTATTTCCTGGCGGTTTGGCGTGGCTGCCGGAGCGGGTAAGGGCTCAGCGGCAGCAGAGGTGTCCTTGCGCAGGTCGCGGTCGATCTGCCCGATATTGCGTTTCGCGGCATCCACCATCTCCTCGGCCGACGGCCGGGGGGAAGCGACCGGCACCTGCGGCACCGTGGTGCCGGGCGGGGCTGGTGCATAGCGCGTGTCCTCCACCGTTATCGTACCGGGCGGCAGCGGTGTTGCCTGTTCCCCCGCCTGTGCAGAAGGCAGATGAAACTGCAGCAGCGCCAGCAGCGCTATCGATGCAGCGGCGTTAGCAAGCTTGTAGTCGATATGAGGCAAAAATCGCGTGATCAGCATGTCGCACACCTTCTATCAAAATACGTTTGTCCGGCATCGCACTGTATATCGCGCCAACGATCAGATCAAACGCGTGTAAATACCAAATCCCACACGCCATGCCCGAGCCGCAAGCCGCGATTCTCGAACTTGGTCACAGGACGATAATCCGGCCGTTCCGCATAGGTGTCGGCGGTATTCTTCAGCAACGGCTCGGCGCTCAATACGTCCAGCATTTGCTCAGCATACTCTTGCCAGTCGGTAGCACAATGCAGATAGCCGCCCGGCGCAATACGCGATGCCAGCAAACTCACCAGCGGCCCCTGAATCAAGCGCCGCTTGTTATGGCGCGCCTTGTGCCACGGATCCGGAAAAAACACATGCGCCCCCGCCAGCGCGCCGGGCGCAATCATGTTAGTCAGCACTTCTACCGCATCATGTTGGATCAAGCGCAAATTGTGCAACTGCTGCTCGCCGATCAGCTTCAGCAAACTGCCCACACCAGGCGTATGCACCTCGACCCCGACGAAATTCTTTTCCGGCATGCCCGCAGCAATCCTGGCCAACGTCTCGCCCATGCCAAAGCCAATCTCCAGAACGGTTGGCGCGGCACGCCCAAAAACCTGATCGAGATCAAGCACAGTCTTGTCATAAGGAACACAAAAACGCGGCCCCAATTCCTCAATAGCACGCGCCTGCGCCGTCGACAAGCGCCCGGCGCGCGTGACAAAGCTGCGGATCCGATGTTCGGTCGGATCGTAAAAAAGTGGTTTGCCGGATTTGTTTTCTGACATGCTGGATAGAGAGAGTTAAGAAGAGACAAGCGCGGATAGCCCGCAACCGCAACATACAGCGTCATTGTAACGCCAGACAATTGTATGCCTCAAAAATACAAATGGCACCTCGAATAGCAGGTGCCAACGCTGGTCTGGAGCGGGTAGAGAGGATCGAACTCTCATCTAAAGCTTGGGAAGCTTTCGTTCTGCCATTGAACTACACCCGCGATAGGCGCATTTTACGCGGGTTTGGACGGGGTTTGCAAACTTGAAAGATGTTTGAGGGGATGGGGAATGTGATGGGGAATGTGATGGGCGATTTATTCGGAGTGTGATTATTTGATTGGCATGATTTGTTGTTTTTGTTTGTGGCGAATAAACCAACTCAGCAGAAGAGCTAATGCCGTTCAGTTAAGAGAAAAAGCGCCGCTGCGAAGGAGGGTGCGCTGTGTTGGCGCTAATTGAATCTTGACCCAGCCTGCTGATTGAAATGTGACCCAGGGCTGGTCGCTGCGTTTTGAGTTAGCAGCTGTGGATAAGTCTATCAAACAGTTGGTGTTGAAGCACTCCTTTTTT
>NZ_JBIIVN010000208.1:0-3637 GCF_044339385.1 Collimonas sp.
CCCATCTCTTCTTCAGCCTTATCTATATCAATGCCGAAGAGTAGCAGCTTGCCGGAAAAGTTAACAGCCCCTTCGGGCCTTTATGAAACCGTCTCTTACTTAGCCGCCAATATCCGCTGATGAAAAGCCAGATGATCCTCGATAAAAGTTGAGATGAAATAATAACCATGGTCATACGCCGCATGTCGCCTTAGCGTCAGGCGCTGGCCTGCCTGTGCGCAGGCAGCTTCAAACTGCTCCGGCAGTAATTGATCTGCCAGAAATTTGTCGCCCAAGCCCTGATCAATCAAGATCTCCTGAGGAAACTGGCGCTTCGAATCAAGTATCAGTTGCGTCGCGTCATAATCACGCCATGCACGCTGGTCTATCCCCCCCAGATACGTGCCGAATGCCTTTTTCCCCAAGGACACTGGCTAGGCGCAGCAATTGGGGCAAATGCAGATACCGAGCGAAATACATCCGGATTGCGCAAAGCCAGTATCAGCGCGCCATGGCCGCCCATCGAATGCCTGGATATTCCAATTCGTCCGGCCTGCGCCGGAAACCGCTGAACAATAACTTGCCGTAGCTCTTGCAGGACATACGAATACATCCGGAAATGCGCGGACCACGGCGCTTGCGTCGCATCCAGGTAGAAACCAGCGCCGCTGCCGACATCCCAACTGGCGTCGACACCGTCGATACCGGTATCGCGTGGACTGGTGTCCGGCGTCACCAGCATGATGCCGTGCTGCGCGGCAAAGCGTTGCGCACCGGCCTTGATCATGAAGGTCTCTTCGGTGTAGGTCAGCCCTGCCAGAAAAAACAACACCGGCACCGCACCAACCTTGGCCTGAGGCGGCTGAAAGACTGAAAAGCGCATCGGCAAACCAATCTCGATTGACGCATGCCTGTAGAACCCCTGAGTGCCGCCGAAACAGGCATGTTCACTAATGATTTCCATTAGTAGATCACCACCGAGCGAATCGACTCGCCGCTGTTCATCAGATCAAAGCCTTCGTTGATGCGATCCAGCGGCAGGCGGTGCGTAATCAGATCATCGATGTTTAATTTGCCATCCATATACCAGTCAACAATTTTTGGTACGTCGGTGCGGCCGCGGGCACCGCCAAAGGCCGAGCCTTTCCAGACCCGGCCAGTCACCAGTTGGAAAGGCCGTGTGCTGATTTCCTGGCCAGCAGCGGCAACACCAATCACGATTGACTGCCCCCAACCCTTGTGGCAGCACTCCAGCGCCTGGCGCATGGTGGTAGTGTTACCGATGCATTCGAAGCTGTAGTCGGCACCGCCGTCGGTCAGACCAATAATGGCATCGACCACATTTTCCACTTCGTTCGGATTAATGAAATGCGTCATGCCGAACTTTCTGGCTATTGCTTGGCGCGCCGGATTGATATCAACGCCGATGATCTTGTCAGCGCCAACCATGCGCGCCGCCTGAATCACATTCAAACCGATGCCGCCGAGACCGAACACCACAACATTAGCGCCAGCTTCGACCTTGGCAGTAAACAGCACGGCGCCAACGCCAGTAGTGACGCCGCAACCGATGTAGCAGACCTTGTCGAACGGCGCGTCGCGACGAATCTTGGCCAAGGCGATTTCCGGCACCACGATGTAATTGGAAAAGGTCGATGTGCCCATGTAATGGAAGATCGGCTTGCCATCAATCGAAAAACGGCTGCCAGCATCCGGCATCAGACCACGGCCCTGAGTCGAACGGATCGACTGGCACAGGTTGGTCTTCTGCGACAGACAAAATTTACACTCGCGGCATTCGGGCGTGTACAACGGGATCACATGATCGTCCTTCTTCAGGCTCTTCACGCCGGGGCCGACATCGACCACCACGCCGGCACCTTCATGGCCCAGGATCGCCGGGAAAATCCCCTCCGGATCAGCACCCGACAAGGTGTAGTAATCGGTGTGGCAAATTCCGGTGGCCTTGATCTCCACCAGCACTTCACCGGCGCGCGGACCGCCCAGTTCGACTTCTTCGATCGTCAGTGGCTGACCGGCTTTCCATGCGATAGCTGCCTTGGTTTTCATGTTGATGCTCCTTGATCGGGATAATTTGGAAAAGAACGAATTAATCAATGAATTAATGAATGAATCGATGCGTTACTCAGCATCACGAATCTTGGTCAGCGCATCGTCGATGCGCTCCACCGGGATGATCTTCAAGCCTTCGATGTCCTGCTTTGGCGCGTTCGACTTCGGGATCATCGCAATCGAAAAACCCAGCTTGGCCGCTTCGCGCAGACGTTCTTGGCCACGTGGTGCGGGACGAATCTCTCCAGCCAGGCCGACCTCGCCGAACACTACCAGCCCCCGCGGCAGGGGCCGGTTGCGCATTGATGAATTGATCGCCAGCAGCACCGCCAGGTCAGCGGCCGGCTCGGTGATCTTCACGCCGCCAACCGCATTGATGAACACGTCCTGATCGAACGCGGCAATCTCGGCATGCCGGTGCAACACCGCCAGCAGCATCGCCAGCCGGTTCTGCTCCAGTCCGACCGAGAGCCGGCGCGCGTTGGGCACATGCGAGGCGTCAACCAGCGCCTGGATCTCGACCAGCAGCGGCCGCGTGCCCTCCTGCGTGACCATCACGCAGGAGCCCGGCACCTGGTTATCATGCTGCGACAAAAACAGCGCCGACGGATTCGACACGCCCTTCAAACCTTTCTCGGTCATGGCGAACACACCCAGCTCATTGACCGCGCCGAAACGATTCTTGAAGGCCCGCACCAGACGAAAACTGGAATGCGTATCGCCTTCAAAATACAGCACCGTGTCAACGATGTGTTCCAACACCCGCGGCCCGGCCAGCGCGCCTTCCTTGGTCACATGGCCGACCATGATGATGGTAATGCCCGACTGCTTGGCGACGCGCGTGAGTTGCGCCGCACATTCCCGTACCTGCGCCACCGAACCCGGCGCCGAGCTGAGCGCATCCGAATACACGGTCTGAATCGAATCGATGACAGCGACTTCCGGCTTGTGCTCAACCAGTGTATTAAGAATTTTCTCCAGCTGGATTTCCGCCTGCAGCTTGAGATCCTGCGCATCCACCGCCAGCCGCTTGGCGCGCAACGCGATCTGCGCGCCGGATTCTTCGCCGCTGACATACAGCACTTTTTTTATTTTCGACAAATTAGCCAGCGCCTGCAGCAGCAATGTCGATTTGCCGATCCCTGGATCGCCGCCGATCAGCACCACGCCGCCGGCCACCAAGCCGCCGCCGAGTACGCGGTCAAACTCTTCGATACCGGTACCGAAGCGCGGTACGTCAATTGCCTCGATATCGGCCAGTGTCATCACCGGCGCCGTTTGCGCCAAGCCCTGGTGCTGGTTGGAAAAACGGTTGCCGACTGCCTCGACAACGGTTTCCACAAGCGTGTTCCATTGTCCACAGGACGGGCATTGGCCAGTCCACTTATTGGCGACGCCGCCGCATTCGGTACAGGTGTAATTGGTTTTAGCTTTGGCCATTTTTTGTTTTGCGGGACAAAGTTTGAGCTTCCCTCGATTTTTCGTCTTCCAACAGGTGGCTTTTATGCCGCCTGTTTTTCCTGATGTTGCTCAGTGAGCCAGTCATCTAAATACTGGCAGGGTGAACGATAGCCAAGCGTCGAAT
>NZ_JBIIVN010000209.1:0-3635 GCF_044339385.1 Collimonas sp.
CAGCAAGAAGTGGACGATGCCATTGCGGGACTGGAAGGGAGCACTTAACCGCTTCACTATCCAGTTTGAAGAACGGATGAAGCCGAATTAAACGAAATTCCGTTTACACAAAATCCAGCACACCCTCCTGCACCAGGCGCAGGAAGCTTACATCGGCGTACTCGACAATTTCCCGAATCGCCCGCTGGCGTCGCTGTTGCGTGTAGTGGCATTTCCTTTTGGCCGACCATATCAAGTGCCATCAGATGCGCTCGACAGCACCGTCGCCCGGAACCTGTAAACCAATAGCGACAGCCGCGACCGCTTGATTGCCGGCATGCACATGCCGGTCGCCGGCGAGTCGCCGCATGCTACCGGCGAACTGGCGTTTCGGTTGATCCCGCAGGTCAATGCAATCGCAGCGCGTCTGAACCCGGCAATCCAGGCCGGCACACTGGCACCGATTCCACAAAGTCTCATCGAGATGCAATATTGGATAGTTGCGGCGGCCGCCAGCGGCGACATCACCGAAGATGAACAGAGACTGTTGCATGACTTTGCGCGATATGGCGACAGTAGTGTGCAGGTTGATGATTTCCCGGCGGATTTCAATCTGTTGGAGTCGATGCAAAAACGCATGCAAGCGTTGCAGCAACACTGAAAGACCAGAGAGATTTATAAAAAAGAAAGATAAAACATGACTACCCTGACGCAACCCGGGCTCAAATTGCGCCCATTGGAACGCAACGACCTGCATTTCGTGCATCAACTCAACAACAACAGCCACATCATGCGCTACTGGTTCGAAGAGCCGTATGAAGCCTATGTCGAACTGGTGCAACTATACGACCAGCACGTGCACGATCAGAGCGAGCGGCGTTTTATCCTGGAAAGTGATGACGGCGACATGGTAGGACTGGTAGAGTTGGTCGAAATCACTCACATCCACCGGCGTGCCGAATTCCAGATCATCGTTGCGCCCGCTGCCCAAGGCCGCGGTTATGCCGAGCGCGCCACCCGGCTGGCGATAGAGTATGCGTTCTGCGTGCTTAACCTGTACAAGCTGTACCTGTACGTCGATAAGGAAAACCACAAGGCGATCCACATTTATCAAAAATGTGGGTTTGTACTGGAAAGCGAACTGAAGAGCGAGTTCTTCGTCAATGGCGTATATCGCGATGCGATCCGCATGTGTATGTTTCAACCCGAATACCTGGCCCAACGACCAGGCTGATACTCGTACCGTCCTCGATTTCTAGATCGGTAACCAAGGCAGATTTAACAACAGCGGGGCCAGGATTGCAGCCTGGCCCCGCTGTTGATTGCGACCACCAAGACGCGCAGCTAATGGTTTGATAAGACCTTGGGTTTGATACGACCTTGTTTGATGCAGCATTATTTTAGTCGCGTGCCGGTGCAATCATTTCTGCATAATCGTATAGCGCACCGAGAATTTCTTCGCCGCGTTCATCCGCTGTTTCCGACAGATTGTCGATTTCCTCAAACAGCATATCGACGGTGCGGGCATTGCCTGCGCCGTCGAACAGGCGCGCCGCCCGATGTTGCTCCCAGCGCTGCGCATCTTGTTCGCTCAATGTGTCGGGGAAGTTACGGGCGCGATAGCGGAACGTCAGTTCTTCCAGGCGCTGGTCGTCGAAACCGAGCGCTGCGCTGGCTAGTTTCTGTGGCGGCAGTGCGCGCAAGTCGTTTAGCTTACGGCGATCACCGTTGCCGACGAAGCCGCCGTACAAATCTTCATCGACGTCGACGTTGTCCTCATCGGCGCGCTGGAACACCTGACGCCATAGTTCGCTCAGATCGGGGGCGCGTGCGGCAATTTCCGCATGGCGCAGCGCCTGCTCGACGTCCAGCCCCCAACGCGCGGCCATATCGCTCGACAGGGTTTGCAACTTGTTGATGACGATCGGCGACTTGTTCATGTGCAGCGATTTCAGTGGTAGGCGTGTCATGCTCTCTGGCAGCGCGTCGGTCTTGCTGAACAGCCGGGTGCGGGCGCTTTCGGCGTCCATCGAAAAGAGTTCGCTGGGATCGAAAGCCAGGTCCCAGGCCAGGATTTCGTTCTTGTTGGTTGGATGCACGCCAATTGGCCACATCACAGCAATGCGGCCACGCTCAGCCGGGAACATGCCGGAAATGTGCAGGAACGGCCGCGGCGTCGGCAAGCCGATTTCCACGCCGACACGGTCTTTCTTGTGCAGCGCCAGGCAGAAATCGAACAGTTTGGGCTGGTGCTGGCGAATCAGCCGCGCCAAGCTGATGGTCGCGCGTACATCCGACAACGCATCGTGCGCCGCTTCATGGCTGAGACCGTTGGCGGCGGTCAGGTGCTCCAGGCGGAAGCTGGGCCGGCCTTGCTCATTGGTCGGCCACTGAATGCCATCCGGGCGCAGCGCGTAGGCGGTGCGCACCACATCCAGGATATCCCAGCGACCGCAATTGTTTTGCCATTCGCGCGCGTACGGATCGATCAGGTTGCGCCAGAACAGAAAACGCGTCACTTCATCATCGAAGCGGATCGTGTTGTAGCCGACGCCGATGGTGCCAGGTTCTGAGAATGCTTTTTCAATCTGCGCCGCGAACTGGAATTCGGGGATGCCACGCTCCAGGCACAATTGCGGCGTGATGCCGGTAATCAGGCATGACTCCGGATTTGGTAGAAAATCTGCTGCCGGTTGGCAATATAGCATGATCGGTTCGCCGATCTCGTTAAGCTCGGCATCGGTGCGAATCGCCGCAAATTGGGCAGGACGGTCGCGGCGCGGCTGCACGCCGAAGGTTTCGTAGTCGTGCCAGAGAAAGGTATGGTTGGGCATCGGTCGCGGATTTGTATGGATGGGAGGTGCAGCAGTTTACAGGCAACTTTCGACGCATGTATAGCTCTTTTACAACACCCTGGAAGAAATTGCCAGGTCCTGAAAAAAGGGGCTCCTAGCCCTTTAAATTCATCAAACTGATAACTGCTATTGGCAATCGAAATTGGATAAATAATGGAGAAACGTTACTCTGATTGTGCGGCGCAACAATTGGCTTGCGGTGAACGCAAAACGAAGAGGAATTATCATGTCTACATTGACAATTAACAGTAGTAATAACAGCAGTCACAGCATTTCCCGCCCTGTGGCATCGTTGACCGCCGCTTTTAGCGCCGTCGGTGCATTTTTTAATCGTATCGGCAATGCCTATGAGCGTTCGGAGGCCGAGCGCAAGGAAGCTTATCTTGCAGAGGCCGTTGACTTGTACGATCTGGAGTATCGCATGCAACAACTGGATCGCGAAAGCGCCCAGACCGCCGCATGGCGCAAAGGCTTCTAAGCCAGGTATTGGCCGGTAATCGCAACAGCTTTGGCCAGGCATGCAGTAAAAAGTACGGGTTAAGTAGCGTATTAGAGGCGTATTAGTGCCGTATTAGTGGCGTAATGAATCAGTTGGCAACTTAAATGGTACGTGGTTGGTTAAAGCAACAAACTGTAGTTCATCAATACCGCTGCGTAGCAGTAGGGCATCCGAGGGTGTGAGCTTCCCCCGAAATTTAGTCTTCCATAGGTAACGTAAAATCAACGATCCTTTGGAAAGACCAGCAATGAAGAAGATACCAAAACAGATGTACACGGCGGAGTTCAAGGAGCTAGCCGTGC
>NZ_JBIIVN010000043.1:0-16443 GCF_044339385.1 Collimonas sp.
AAAAAAGGAGTGCTTCAACACCAACTGTTTGATAGACTTATCCACAGCTGCTAACTCAAAACGCAGCGACCAGCCCTGGGTCACATTTCGATCAGCAGGCTGGGTCAAGATTCAATCAGCGCCAACATGCAGACGACAGACGGCGCAATCGTCGGCACCAGCGCCTTCGAACGCGGCGTGCGGGTAGCGCAAACTGCCGCTGGCAGGGCCGGTGTGCTATCGACAATATTCAGCACGCGTACGCTCGGACTGACTGGTGCGTTGGACGGTGCCAGTCAGCGCGAATACCTGTCGGGACTACTGATCGGCCACGAAATATCGGCATTGCAGGATCTTTTGCAACAGCGGCAACAGCAAACGTCGCTCGTCATCCTGGTTGGCGAGCCCGCTTTATGCGAACGCTATGCAAGCGCGCTGCGCGCCTATGGCGTTGCACGAATACAGATCATGGCGCAAGCTACCGAGCGCGGCTTATGGCAGCTTGCGCTAGGCGCCGGTTTGCTAAAGACAGTTTGATGCAAACCCACATTTCCAGGACCCCACCATGCTAAAAACCGCAATGAAACAATGTGGCCTGATTGCGATCCTGCGCGGCATACAGCCGCATGAAGCAGCGGCGATCGGCGTCAAACTGTACCAGGCAGGATTCAGAATCATCGAAGTACCGCTCAATTCACCAGAGCCTTTTAACAGCATCGCCACGCTGCGTAACACTCTGCCAGCCGACTGCATGGTTGGCGCCGGCACGGTGCTGAGTGTGAAACAGATTATCTCCGTCAAACAAGCTGGCGGTGAAATTATCGTGATGCCGCACAGTGACGCCAACGTGATAGCCGCAGCCAAACAAGCCGGACTGGTTTGCGCACCAGGAGTCGCCACCGTGACCGAAGCCTTTGCGGCACTCGCCGCCGGCGCCGATGTATTGAAAATGTTTCCGGCCGAACAACTTGGCCATACAGTCGTCAAGGCCTGGCGTGCGGTGATTCCGCAAGAAGTGGCGTTGTTGCCGGTGGGCGGTATAACGCCGGAGAACCTGGCAATATTCAGCGCCGCCGAGGCCTCCGGTTTCGGCTTGGGGTCGGCGCTATACCAACCCGGAATGGGTGCCGAGCAGGTCGCCCGGAACGCCAGCAAATTCGTTGCCGCATGGCGTGCGACCCAACAAAAAAACTAACCGGATGCGGGCCTGTCCCGACCTCAGCAATCGACAATGCACCCTAGGAGACAACCTTAATGAAGATCACCAAACTGACCACTTTCATCGTACCGCCGCGTTGGTGTTTCCTGAAAATAGAAACCGACGAAGGCGTCGTCGGCCGGGGTGAGCCGGTGGTGGAGGGCCGCGTACATAGCGTGGTGGCAGCGGTGGAGGAATTGTCGGACTACCTGATCGGCAAAGATCCACGCCATATCGAAGACCACTGGACGGTACTGTATCGCGGTGGCTTCTATCGCGGCGGCGCGATCCACATGAGTGCGCTGGCCGGTATCGACCAGGCGTTGTGGGACATCAAGGGCAAGGCGCTCGGCGTATCAGTGAGCCAGTTGCTGGGCGGCCCGGTGCGCGACAGCATTCGCGTCTACTCCTGGATCGGCGGAGATCGTCCGGCCGACACCGCAGCCGCCGCCAGAGATGCCGTGGCACGCGGCTTCACGGCGGTAAAGATGAATGGCACCGAGGAATTGCAGTTTGTCGACTCGTATGAAAAAGTCGAAGCCACATTAGCCAACGTCGCCGCGGTGCGCGACGCGGTCGGCCCGCACATCGGTATCGGCGTTGACTTTCACGGCCGCGTGCACAAACCGATGGCCAAGGCTCTGATCAAGGAACTCGATCCGGATAAGCTGATGTTCATCGAAGAACCAGTACTCAGCGAAAACTATGAAGCGCTCAAAGAGCTGGCAGCGCTGACCAGTACCCCGATTGCCCTCGGTGAACGACTTTATTCGCGCTGGGATTTCAAACGCATCCTCAGCGAAGGCTATGTTGACATCATCCAGCCCGATGTATCACATGCAGGCGGCATCACAGAAACCCGCAAGATAGCAAGCATGGCCGAAGCCTATGATGTGGCCGTTGCGCTGCATTGCCCGCTTGGCCCGATCGCGCTCGCAGCTTGCCTGCAGGTTGATGCCGTTTCCTACAACGCCTTCATCCAGGAGCAAAGCCTGGGTATCCACTACAACGAAAGCAACGACTTGCTCGACTATGTAAAGAATCCCGAAGTCTTTGCTTACAACAAAGGCTACGTCACGATTCCGCAAGGGCCGGGACTCGGGATCGAGATCAACGAAGAGTATGTCAAGGAACGCGCCGCCATCGGCCATCGCTGGCGCAATCCGATCTGGCGCCATCAGGACGGCAGCTTTGCCGAATGGTGACGAAAAATAAAGTCTGAATCAGTAGCGCTTAACATCAGCGGCGCTTAAAAAACCCCGGATGTGCGTATTGCTCATCCGGGGTTTTCACTTGACAAAGGGGGCATCCGCCAAGATGCCGCTTCCCGCAAATTCGGGCTGATTTTTACGCTTACGCCGCCTGTTTTTGCTCGGCAGGTTTTTCGTCGCGCAGTTCGCGCCGCAGAATCTTGCCGACATTCGTCTTCGGCAGTTCAGTTCGGAACTCAATATATTTCGGACGCTTGTAACCGGTCAACTGCTCGCGACAATATGCCATCAACTGCTCAGCCGTCAACGCCGGATCTTTGCGCACCACAAAAATCTTCACCACTTCACCAGCATGCTCATCCGGGACGCCAACGCAGGCACATTCCAACACGCCGGGATGCTGCACCACCACACCCTCAACCTCATTCGGATACACATTAAAGCCGGACACCAGAATCATGTCTTTCTTGCGGTCGACAATCCTGGTGTAGCCGCGCTCATCCATGATGCCGATATCACCCGACCTGAAGAAACCATCGGGAGTCATCACCTTTGCAGTTTCATCCGGACGATTCCAGTAACCGCTCATCACCTGCGGCCCACGAATCGCAATCTCGCCCGGCTGGCCTAACGCAACCGGATTACCAGCATCGTCCAGGATCACGATCTCGGTCGATGGCAACGGTAAGCCGATGGTGCCGCTGTACTCCGTAATGGTACAAGGATTTGCGCTGGCGATCGGCGAGGTTTCCGACAAGCCGTAGCCTTCGATGATCGGGCGGCCGGTGACTTCCATCCATTTTTCCGCCACTGCTTTTTGTACCGCCATGCCGCCGCCAACACAAACCCGGTAGCCGGAAAAATCCAGCTTGGCGAAATCTGGATGATGCAACAGCGCGTTGTATAGCGTATTGACGGCAGGAAAAGTATTGATCTGATACTTCGACATTTCCTTGATCAGGCCGGCGATATCGCGCGGATTTGGAATCAGCAGGTTGAGTGCACCTTCGCGCATGCCCAGCATGCAGCACACCGTCAAGGCAAAAATATGGTAGAGCGGTAGCGCGCATACAAACGCCAATTGTTCAATCTTCGGCCCCTTCGCCAAGCCAGGAGACAACCAGGCCTCGGCTTGCAGCACATTGGCCACCACATTGCGGTGCGACAGCGTCGCGCCCTTGGAAACACCGGTGGTGCCGCCAGTGTATTGCAAGAAAGCGACGTCATCCGGCGTCAACACGACAGGCTTCAGTTGCATCGATGAAGCTTGCGACAAGACCGTATTGAACGGTACCGAACCCGGCACAGAAAAACTCGGCACCATCTTCTTGACATGGCGCACCACCAGGTTCACCAAAACACCTTTGAGGCCCATCAGATCACCCATGCTGGCTACCACGACATGCTTGATCTTGGTCCGGGCGACCACTTGCTGCAATGTGGCGGCGAAATTCTCAAGAATGAAAATAGCCTGCGCGCCGGAATCGTTCAGTTGGTGCTCCAACTCTCGCGGCGTGTACAGCGGGTTGACGTTGACCACGGTATAGCCGGCGCGCAGGATGGCCGCGAGCGCGACCGGATATTGCAGCACGTTCGGCATCATGATGGCCACGCGTGCGCCTTTTTGCAGGCCCTTGCTTTGCAGCCAGGCACCAACATTGTGGGACAGCTGGTCGACTTCGGCATAAGTCAGGCATTTGCCCATGCAGGCATACGCATTGCGCGCCGCGTATTTCTGAAATGCCTCTTCCAGCAACTGCACCAGAGACTGATATTGCGTATAGTCAATCTCGGTCGACACGCCCTCAGGATACGATTTGAGCCAAAATTTATCCATGTTCCGCCTTTAGTCTCTGCTTGTTATAAATGCATTTTTCTGGCGTGTTCCACTGCAATTGGGAAAGCTCGCCGATAGGGGACAACAACTGGAGCAACAGCTGGGACAGCAGTTGGTTTCGCAAAAAAAGCACGATTGTATTTTTTATACTATGGCGATGCTAGCGGGCACAGCGTCGGCACGCAAGCATTTTTGATACGTATTCGAGCAATTCTTCGACACTTCCTCATATTGCGACGCAACACAGACTCGGGATACCGCCGACTTGCAGCGGCATCAGCGGGGAAGACTTCACCGGTATCGATGGCGCCAGCGCAGCCAACGGATATCTGAAGACCGCATCTTTACAACGGGTCAGGCGCGCAGTTCACCGGCAGGCTTCCTGGATACACTAAATACCTGGCGTCGACGGGGCAGCAAATCGGCACACTGGCATAGCGCTTCTCACACCTGAGGCAATCAAGCCTTTTCAACGCGCTAAGCTATGCCAGGAGCACGCATTAACTGTCTATCAGATATCTTTCAGAGATAACAAGAAAGCAATTTTATATTGGCGCTTTTCTCGCCAGCTCATCGAGTTGCTTACGCCGCTCCTCCTTGCTGAGTGCCGCCAGTTGAGCGACCGCGGCATAAAAATTTTTGAAATTTTTTTGTTGTGCCAACAAAGCCCGGAAACCCGGTACCAGATCGTAGTAGGTCGCCACCAGCGCCAGATGCGCATTTGACAATGGTTCCGCAAACCAGCGATCGAAGCCGGTATAGCCGCCCCACTGCAGCTTCAGTTGCTGATAATTTTGCTGCAACTCAACAAATATCGCCACCTTGCGCTGCAGCTTTTGTGCATCGCTCAAATCGCTCGCGTAGTTTGCGGCCAATTGGGCGCGGCATTTCAGCAGCAAGGCCAGGAAATCCTCTTTAAGCCCCTCAAACTGGACATAGGCGTCACGCATCTTTTGACTACCGGCGGCGTCCAGCCAGCGTTCGACCCCTGCCTGTTCGACCGTGGTGGCGAACGATTCGTTGAATTGCGTATCGTCTTTAGCATACACCGTCTGGTGTGCCAACTCATGAAACATCAGGCGCGCCAGCTCGCCGTCGGGATACTTGATAAAAGTCGACAACAAGGGGTCGTTAAACCAACCGAGCGTAGAGTATGCCGGCACGCCGCTGACTTGCACGTCGTAACCCTGCTGGCGCAAGCCAGCGGCAAATTTCTGCGCGGCGGCCTCGCTAAAATAACCACGATAATTGACACAGCCGGCAATCGGAAAACACCATTGCTCCGGCGTCAGCGACAACGCTGGCGCGGCCACCACATTCCACAGCGCGTATGGCCGTTGCAAATCAGCATATTCGGTGTAGCTGCGATTGTCCGGCAAATCCAGTTCTGTGACAGCGAAACGACGTATTTGCTTGCTGCGCGCCAGCTTGGCTTTCAGCTCGGCATCGGCGCCTGGATCGGCCAGCCAATCATCGATAGGACAGGCCCTATCAAGTAACGAAAACTGGCCATGCGCCGCCTGGCCGTAATAGGCGATCTGCGCGCAGCCGGATACCAACAAGGCGAGGCAAAAAACCACGCACAGACGGGCCTTCATATGCCGGCGCCGCTCTCGGCTGTCGCTTTTTCCACTTCCACCAGTGCATCGTAGAAGGTTGGCGCCCTGCCCATATCGGTGAGCCGCTGACTAGTGACCTCGTTGGCATTCTTGCCGTCGCCGGCCATTTTCTTCCACCAGATCGACAAGCCAACCACCAGCCCGATGCGCGCTTTGTCGGTGACCCTCAGCTTGGCATTGAAACTACCGCGATCGTTGTAGATGCGCACTGTATCGCCGTTAGCCAGCCCGCGCTGACGGGCGTCAGCCGGATGCATGTCCAGATGCGGCTCGCCTTCGGTATCGCGCAGACTGTTGACGTTGACGAAGCTGGAGTTGAGGAAATTACCTGCCGGCGGTGAAATCATCGCCAACGGATATTTTCTGGCCAGTTGAGGATTACTGGCGCGCGATTCATACGGCGCAATATAGGTCGGCAGTGGATCCAGTCCATCCTGCTGCATCTGCGCACTGTAGAACTCGCATTTTCCAGAAGACGTCGGAAAGCCGCCGTTGGCGAACGGCGCATCGGGGGTGTTCAGTTTTTGCCAGCCTTTTTGCTTCAGTGCATTCCAATCGAAATGGATTGCCCGCACGTTTTTGCGATCAAACGCCTGCGCGGCAATCTCATCGTCGCTCTCGCGGAAGCAGGGATCGTCAAAGCCCATGCGTGCCGCCAGCAGACGGAAAATTTCGGTGTTCGGCTTGGCTTGGCCGAGTGGCGCAATGGCCGCATTATTGGCCAGCATGTACAGGTGCCCGTATGCAGAGTGGGCATCCACATGTTCCAGCTGAGTGGTGGCCGGCAGCACAATGTCAGCGTAGTCGGCGGTATCGGTCTGGAAGTGCTCCAGTACCACGGTAAACAGGTCTTCGCGCGCGAAGCCGCACGCAACCACGGCCGATTCCGGGGCTATCGCTACCGGGTTCGAGTTGTACACAATTAAGGCTTCGATCTTTGGGCCGAACCCGGCAGATGATTCGCGCAGCAAATCATCGCCGATGGTGCTCATGTTGATGGTGCGCGGCAGCACGCTGTGGCGACGCAGAAAATCGGGGCGCTGCAAAAACTGGTTATTTTTCGGGAAACTATCTGATGAAGACAATTGAACGCCGCCGGCAGCATGGCGCCAGGCGCCAACCAGGGCCGGCAGGCAAGTGATATTGCGCACCGCCATGCCACCGCCATGTGCCCGCTGCAAACCGTAATTAATACGAATTGCCGCCGCTTCGCCACGCCGCGCAGCACCGCCATAGGCGCGTGCCAGCTCCAGTACTTCTTCGGCGCTGATCCCGCACACCTCGACAGTTTTTTGCGGGGTCCACGCATGGACGCACTGCTTCAACTGCTCAAAACCCAACGTATACTGCGCGATGTAGTCATGATCCAGCAGGTCTTCCGCAATCAGCACATGCATCATGCCCAAGGCCAGCGCCGAGTCGGTGCCCGGCAACAGCGCGATGTGCTGATGACATTTATCCGCAGTCAACGAGCGATAAGGATCGATGGCGATCAGCTTGGCGCCATTGCGCTTGGCTTCCTGAGCCCGCATCCAGAAATGCAGGTTGGAAGCAATCGGATTGCCGCCCCAGATCAGGATCAGCCTGGCGTTTTGGAACTGCTCCAGGTCGGTGCCGATCCGCGCGCCTATCGTATATTTATAGCCGGTGCCGCCAGCCGAAGCGCAGATGGTGCGGTCCAACAGCGAGGCACCGATGCGGTTGAAAAAGCGCATCGACATCGACTCACCCTGCACCAGCCCCATGGTACCGGCGTAACTGTAGGGCAGGATCGCTTGCGGATTGCGGGCGGCGATCTCCTGCAACCGCTCGGCAATGGTATCGATTGCCTCTTGCCAACCGATCTGCTCGAACTTGCCCTCGCCCTTTTTGCCGACGCGCTTCATTGAGTACAGCAAGCGGTCCTGATGATATGTGCGTTCGGTATAGCGCGAGACTTTGGTGCAGAGCACACCGGCGGTAGTGGGATGGTCGGGATCGCCCCTGACTTCGATGGCAACGCCGTCAGCTACTGTTACCAGCAACGCGCAAGTATCAGGGCAATCGTGCGGGCAGGCGGCACGAACGATGGTAGTAGTCATAATGTCATTAAACCGGAATGCTTTAATACGCTACTTTAGCAAACTCCGGACAATCAGGATTCATTGGTGGCTTCCTGCTTAACTGCGCAGGCGCATCTCTGGATCGATAAGGCGCAACATGAAGGCTTCGCATTGTGCCAACTGCTCCAGAGACACGAATTCATTGGGGCGGTGTGCTTGCTCAATACTACCTGGACCGCAAATGACGGTCGGAATGCCAGCGCGTTGAAACAAGCCAGCCTCGGTCCCATAAGACACCGCACCATGATTTTTGTTGCGCGCCAATGCGGCTGCCAACTGCACAACTTCGGCGTCTGGTTGCATGTTCAATCCGGGGGCCGATGCCAGTCACTCGAAATCGATCCCGGCATTCGGTTCGATTCGCTGCATTTCCGGCAATAGCGTTGCCGCGAAATCCTGTATTTCACGATACAGTTGCTCGACATCGACGCCCGGCATGGTGCGCGCTTCGAACTCGAATCGGCAATCCTTGGGCACGATGTTAGCTGCCAGGCCACCCTTTATGAGGCTGGTTTGCATGGTGGTGTAGGGAACAGTAAAGCCGTAGTTGCGCGTTTCCAGTTGTGCGAAGCGGTCAGCCATCTGCCGGATATAGACAATGATGCGTGCCGCGTATTCGATTGCATTGACGCCCATTGTGGTGTAGCTGGAATGTGCTTCGCGGCCGCGGATGCAGCAGCGGAAACGATGCGTGCCCTTGTGCGCGATGATCGGTTGCATCGACGTCGGCTCGCCAACAATACAGCCTGCCGGCTTCAATCCAAGCTCCTGCAGATCCTTGATCAAGCCCTGCACGCCGATGCAACCGACCTCTTCGTCGTAAGACAATGCAAAGTGCAAGGGGGCATCCATTTTTGCGGCAAGGAATTGCGGTGCCAGCGCCAGGGCGGTAGCGATATAGCTCTTCATGTCTGCCGAGCCGCGGCCGTACAACAAGCCATCTTTGACAGTCGCCTTGAACGGATCCGTATCCCAAACCTGCCCTTCGACCGGTACGACATCGGTATGACCGGAGAGAATCAAGCCAGGTTTCGGCCCCTCGCCCAGTGTCGCGAACAGGTTGGCTTTCCTACCTGTGGCATCGTAAGTCAGGCGCGAGGAAATGCCGAGACCGGCGAGATAATCGCGCGTCCACTCGATCAATCCAAGGTTGGAATCGCGTGAAACGGTTTGAAACGCAATCAAACGTTCAATCATCTCCATGACCGCGGAGGATGCCGTCAAATCAGTGCGGGCGTTGCTAGCGGTGTTAATTGCGGTGCCCATATTACTGTCCTCAAGTTATCCAGATGTGGTTCAACAGCTATGCCCCTGCCATATGGTTCAAGTGGCAAGCAGAAAAATGTTTTGGGCTGATTTCCTTCAGCTCCGGCTTTTCCACCTTGCAGCGCGCGATCGCATGCTGGCAACGCGGATGAAAATGGCAGCCGCCCGGCGGGTGCAGCGGCGATGGAATCTCGCCCTTGACTGCAAAAAATTCGGTTCTGCGTACTGCCAGTGTCGGCGCCGATGCCAGCAGCGCCCGTGTGTAAGGATGGTTGGCGCGGGAAAATACGGTGTCGGTCGAGGCCGACTCGACAATCCGCCCGAGGTACATGATGACTACCCGATCCGACAAATGCCGAACCACACCAAGATCATGGCTGATAAACAGATAAGTCAAATCGAGCTCATCACGCAGCTTGATGAACAAATTCAGCACTTGCGCCTGGATTGACACATCCAGCGCCGCCACCGCCTCATCACAGACGAGAAATTCCGGGTTGACTGCGAGCGCGCGTGCAATCCCCACGCGGGCCCGCTGGCCACCGGAAAACTGATGTGGAAAACGCCGCAGCATGACACCATCCAGCCCGACTCGTTGCAGCAAGCTTTCGACATACTCGCGCTGCTGTGCCGCATCGACCATGCCATGCACCAGCGGTGCCTCACCAACGATATCCTGGACCCGCATGCACGGGTTCAGCGAGGCGTACGGGTCCTGGAAAATCATCTGGATTGCCAACTGTTTTTTTCGTCTTGCTGCGATATCCAACTGCTCCAGCTGCTCACCTTTCCAATAGCGCGCGCCGCCACTAAGTCCATGCAACCCAACCACCATTCGCCCCAGCGTCGACTTGCCGCAGCCGGACTCGCCGACCAAACCGATTACTTCGCCGCGCTCAATGCGCAGGCTGACCTCATCAACGGCATGCACCACCTCTTGCTGCATACCTGCACCAAACAAATTGGCGATGCGCACCGCGCTGTCCAAGGTTTTGACAAAACGTTTACTGACCGCCTTCAGCTCAAGCAGCGCCGTGGCTGGCGCCACTTCTGCCGCCGCGACATCATTGTCGTTCATTATCTGGCCCATTGTCATTGCATTGCCTCCGTCAGACGTTCCTGCAAGGGATGGTAGCAACGCAACATGCGTTGCTCTGCCATACGCAATTCAGGCGTACGCTCGCATTCGACGCTGGCATGCTTACAACGCGCGCGGAACGCGCAGCCCGGCGGCAAATTCAGCAGCGAGGGTGTGATGCCGGGTATTTGCTGCAACGGTTGGCCGCGCCGATTGCGCGAAGGCGCCGAGGCGATCAAGCCGTGCGTGTAGGGATGACGCGGCTGTTCCAGTACTTGCTGCACGCTGCCGCTTTCGACAATCCGGCCGGCATACATCACCGACAGCGTATCCGCCAGCCCAGCCACCACCGACAGATCATGCGTGATCCAGATCAGCGCTGTGCCGGATTCACGGCACAGCTTCTGCATCTCATACAAAATCTGTCCCTGTATCGTTACGTCCAACGCGGTCGTCGGTTCATCGCAGATGATCAGATCCGGTTTGTTGAGCAGCGCAATCGCGATAGCGACGCGCTGCCGCATACCGCCGGAAAACTGATGCGGATAGGCCATCAGCCGTTCATCCGGCGCAGCAATGCCGACCCGCACCAGCACCTCACGCGCCATTTCGTGCGCCACCATCCGGCTGACATGTTGATGTGCGCGCACTGCTTCCACCATCTGCGTATCGATACGCAAGACTGGATTGAGGGTCATCATCGGGTCCTGGAAAATCATCGCAATCCGGTTACCGCGAATCTTCCGCATCGCCTCTGCAGGCAGACCGCGCAGATCGCTACCGTGCAGCAGGATTTCGCCGCCGACGATTTTGCCCGGCGCATCAATCAAGCCCATGATCGAATATCCAGTCATTGATTTGCCTGAACCGGATTCGCCGACCAATCCCATGATTTCACCACGGTTGACCGAAAACGATACCTGATCGACGGCTTTTACCACTCCCGCCCGCGTGGTGAATTGGGTCTGCAGATTATTGACCACCAGAGTCGCTGAATTTTTCATACTCATTCTTTTACTGCGCTTGCAAACGCGGATTGAGGACATCGCGCAACTGATCCGCTACCAGATTAATGCTCACCACAGTCACCAGCAACGCAACTCCCGGAAACACGCTGATCCAATATTTCCCCGACAGCAGATATTGAAATCCGTTAGCGATCAGCAATCCCAACGATGGCTGTGTAATCGGTAGCCCGAGGCCAAGAAACGACAAGGTGGCCTCCAGAGAAATCGCCGACGCTACCTGCAAGGCGGCAATCACGATCAACGGCGGCAAGCAGTTTGACAACAAGTGGCGGAACATGATGCGCAGCGGCGACAAGCCCAGTGCCGTGGCCGCTTCGATATATTCTTTCTTGCGCTCCACCAGCGCCGCGCTGCGGGTGGTGCGCGCGTAATATGCCCACTGTACGGCAACCAGAGCGATGATGATCTTATCAACGCCGCGGCCGGTCAGCGCCAATAAAATCAATGCGATCAGAATCGGTGGGAACGACAGCTGGATGTCTGCCACACGCATGATGAATGCTTCAGTACGCCCTCCGGCGTAGCCCGCCAACAATCCCAACGTCAAGCCGAGCGACAGTGCGATAACGGTACTAACCACGCCGACCATTACCGATATGCGAATACCGTACAAAATCGCCGATAGCATGTCCCGGCCCTGGTCGTCGGTGCCAAGCAGATAAGTCATGGCGCCATCGATTGCCGTTTTGCCCGGCTCCAGCCGCGAATCCATCACATCAAGTCTGGCCAGGTCATACGGATTCTGCGGCGAGAGGACTGGCGCAAAAATCGCCGCCAGCACAATCAATACCAGCAAGATAAAGCCGACAGTGGATATCTTGCTAGCGAAAAAATTTCGCACGAAACGCTGCCACGGCGTCTCTATATCATTAATGAGAGTTTGTGTCGGTTCCATATCAACCCTTGCCCCCCCCCTGAGAGGCGCACGCGCGGGTCCAACACCGAATACAGCAAATCCACCAGCAGGTTGATCGTTGTGAAAATTGTGACGATCATCAGCAAATAAGCAACGATCACCGGCCGATCCAGGACGCGGATCGAATCGATGATCAGCTTGCCCATTCCCGGCCAGGCAAAGACGGTTTCAGTGACGATCGAGAAAGCGATGATCGAACCGAACTGCAACGCGATCACCGTGACGATCGGGATCAAAATATTTTTCAGTACGTGGGGCCCGATGATGCGGCCGTTGCGCAGGCCTTTGGCGCGAGCGAATTTGACGTAGTCTTGCATTAGCGCTTCCTGCGCACCCGAACGCGTCAGGCGGATCACCAACGCAATATTGAACAAAGCCAGATTGAAAGCCGGCATCAGCAAATGCCTCAAGCCGTCCAAACTGAGAAAACTGACCGGTACGCCGAACAACAATTGAGTTTCGCCGCGGCCGCTGGTAGGCAGCCAGCCCAGTTGCACCGCAAATACCATGATCAGCATCAGGCCGACCCAGAAGGTCGGCAACGAGAAGCCTAAGATCGAGACGGTCATGATGCTCTTGCCGATCGACCCATTGGGCCGCAAGCCCGCGACCAGCCCGAGCGGCAAGCCCAGCAAAACAGATAGCAGAATCGCCGCTGAGGATAATTCCAACGTGGCCGGCATCCGCTCGAAAATCAGCGCCAGCGCAGGCGTCGAATAGGCGAACGACCGGCCCATGTCGCCGCTCAGCGCGTTCTTCAGGAAGATGAAATATTGCAGCCACAGGGGCTTGTCGAGACCGAACGCGACGATCACCTTGGCACGCTCGATCTGGTCGGCATCGGGGCTGATCAGCACGTCGACCGGATTGCCAATCGCATACACCCCGATGAATACCAGCAGCGACATCACCACCAACACGGCAGCGCTTTGCAACAGGCGGCGAATAATAAAAGCCAGCATCGATTAATCCATAAAAAACCCGCTCACGATGATCAGCGAGCGGATGTCAGCGGTCATCTTATTGCGGATAAAATTCGTAAGCGTGGGTACGCTCATCAGTGCGCGGGATATATACGATACCTTTTTTTGCGGCCCATGTGGTCACTTGCTGATGAATCGGAATCACGCCGCCGTCATCGATGACGATTGCGGTGGCCTGTTGCAGCAAAGCGGATCGCTGCTTGTCATCGACCGTAGCCAGCGCCTTGCCCAGCACAGCATCCATATTCTGATTGCAATATTTGAGCCAGTTGACCGCACCCATTCCTTTTGTCGGATTGTCGCAAGCCACAAGCGCCCGCAACGGCGACGACACTTCGCCTGTCTGCGCGCCCCAGCCCAGCAGACCGATCGAATATTCGCCCTTGGCGCCACGGGCCGCATACACCGACATCGGCGCGCCCTCGACCTTGGTTGCAACGCCGATGCATGACCACATCTGCGCAATCGTCTGCGCAATTTTTTCGTCGTTGATATAGCGATTATTCGGCGTGTGCAACGTCAGGCCGAAACCATTCGGATAGCCGGCTTCAGCCAATAATTTCTTTGCTGCTTCCGTGTCGTATTTGGGCGGCTTGAGGCTCGGATTGTGACCGAACAGCGCCGCCGGCACCAAATTCACGGTGGGCTCCGACAAACCTTCCATGACGCGGTCGCGAATTGCCTCGCGATTGATAGCGATTGACAGCACACGGCGCACGGCGCACGCGCACGTCCCGCAACGGATTCTTGTCGAGCGGTTTGCCATCCTTGTCTGTGACAAATGGCGATTTTTCGCGACGTGTGTCTGGATACAGATAGATGACGCGATGCGACACCTTCGCATAAAAACTCAGATTATTGTCAGCACGCACCTGCCCCAGATCGGCGGTCGGGACATTTTCGATAGCCTGCACATCGCCCGCCAGAAGGGCCGCCAGCCGAGTTGCATCGTTGGGAATAAAGCGCAGCGTGACTTTACTCCAGGCCGGTTTCTTGCCCCAGTAATTATTATTACGCTCCAACTCGACACGGTCATCGCGCTGGAACTTGACGAACTTGAACGGCTCGCTGCCTACCATCCCCTTGCCGCTCGAAAAATCGTCACTGCTGATGCCCTGAGTGGCTTTTTTGGAAACGATATAAATCGAGGTCAAGTCCGCCAGCAGTAATGGATACGGCTCCTTGGTCGTCAGCTGTATGGTGTAAGGATCGATGATTTTCTTGTTGGTGATCGCCTTGGTATAGGTGTCGAATTTACCTGGACTGCCGACTATCGTCGCCGGCCGATCAAGCGACCACGCGACATCTTCCGCAGTCACCTCGCTGCCATCGTGGAATTTGACGCCCTTGCGCAGCTTGAATTCCCACGTCAGATCGTTCACCAGTTTCCACGATTCGGCCAACTTCGGAATGATATGGCTATCGGCATCCATTGCTACCAATTGCTCGAAAATGTGGTCGGAAACGTTAATATTTGGAAAAAGATTGTAGAAATGTGGGTCCATCGATGTCGGCGGAGAACTCATCGCCAGTTTGAATTCCTGCGCCGCAGCCGACGGCAGGATTGGCGCCCAGAGCGCCAGGCAGAATACCATCTGCAATACACGCAATCCCCTAACTGACCACGACATCAGACGCATAATGCTCTCCCGTGATTGAACACCGATGGACCGTCTAGGCGTAATATACACAATCAACAGACTAGGCCACCGACGAATTTATACGCAAAAGTCGTGCCATAGACATCAAAAAATATCAGGAGCAAAATATGAACTTGATTGATCCGATCATCGGCTTCCAGGCCGAATTGCAAGCCATCCGGCGCGATCTGCACGCGCATCCGGAACTCAGTTACGAAGAACAGCGCACTTCCGACTTAGTCGCCCGCAAACTCACTGAATGGCAGATCCCGGTACTGCGCGGCCTGGGCGTGACCGGCGTGGTCGGCATCGTCAAAAATGGCAGCAGTGATCGCGCCATTGGCCTGCGCGCCGATATGGACGCGTTGCCGATGCAAGAGTTAAATACCTTCGCCCACGCCTCCCAACATCAGGGCAAGATGCACGCTTGTGGGCACGACGGCCACACCGCGATGCTGCTTGGTGCGGCGCATTATCTGGCCCGGCACCGTAATTTCGACGGTACTGTGTACCTGATTTTCCAACCAGCGGAAGAAGGCGGCCGCGGCGCGCAGCGGATGATCGACGATGGACTGTTCGAAAAATGCCCGATGGAAGCCGTGTTTGGCATGCATAACTGGCCTGGCGCAGCGGCCGGCAGTTTTGGCGTCAAGCCAGGGCCGATGATGGCCTCCAGCAACGAATTCGAAGTCATCGTCAAAGGCAAGGGTGCGCATGCGGCGCAACCGCACAAAGGTATTGATCCGGTCATGGTAGCAGTCCAAATTGCCCAAAGCTGGCAGACCATCGTGTCGCGCAATCTCAATCCGAATGACCCGGCAGTGCTCTCTGTGACGCAGATTCATAGCGGCAGCGCCACTAACGTCATCCCCGATGAAGCAACTCTGATCGGTACCGTCCGTACATTCTCGACCGCAGTGCTAGACAACATCGAAGCACGCATGCGCGCGATTGCCCGGCACACCGCTGCTGCATTTAAGGCTGAGGTGGATTTCCGCTTCCATCGAAATTATCCGCCGTTGATCAATCACGCCAAGGAAACTGCCTTTGCGGTCAGCGTGCTAGAGAGCATGGTCGGCGCCGAAAACGTCAATTCGCAGGTTGAACCAACCATGGGCGCTGAAGACTTCGCGTTCATGCTGGAGAACAAACCCGGTTGCTACGTATTTATCGGTAATGGCGAAGGCGATCATCGCACCAGCGGCCACGGTCTGGGCCCATGTAACCTGCATAACGCCAGCTATGATTTCAACGACGACTTGCTGCCGATCGGTGCCAGCTACTGGGTCAATCTGGCCGAATCGTACTTGAAGAAAAATTGATTTCTTGCCAGGACCAACTGGGTAAGCAAATAAAAACAGCGGCTCTCGGCCAGCCCCCTTATCCAATATTGCCGATAACGGAGATGGCGTTATCAGAGGCTCATTGCACGACAATGATCGATTACCCCGGTTAATAACCCTAATAACCCTAATAACCCTGAGCTTCCCCCGAAATTTAGTCTTCCATAGGTAACGTAAAATCAACGATCCTTTGGAAAGACCAGCAATGAAGAAGATACCAAAACAGATGTACACGGCGGAGTT
>NZ_JBIIVN010000210.1:0-3586 GCF_044339385.1 Collimonas sp.
GAGCGAACCATTGCGGGGCCGGGCTTTAACCGCTGGCTGGTGCCGCCGGCGGCGCTGGCAATCCACTTGTGTATTGGCATGGCCTACGGCTTTTCGGTGTTCTGGCTGCCATTATCGAAAGCTATCGGGATCAAGGAATCGGTCGTCTGCGCCAAGGATATAGGTTTCTTTGCTGAAATATTCTCCAGCACCTGCGACTGGAAGATTTCCATGCTCGGCTGGATCTACACCATGTTTTTTGTGTTGTTGGGCACTTCTGCTGCCATCTGGGGCGGCTGGCTGGAACACGTTGGCCCGCGCAAAGCCGGCTTCGTGGTGTCGAAGTAATCGATAAGATCGATGCGAGCCAGGCGCCGCAGGTTCAGGTGCAGCAGATTCATTTGTTACGCGATCTGTGCGACACCATGATCAATGGCTCCTTATGCGCCATGGGCAGCATGACACCGTTGCCGGTGTTGTCGGCACTCGATCATTTTCCGGAAGATTTTGGCGCAGGCGCGGCTGATCGGGCCGCCTGATATCGCATCTGAGGAAGCAAGCAACGCAGCTAACCCACGTTCCATCGGAACCAGGAGTATGTGATGAACCAGCTTAACGAACTCGATTACGGCACCCCCGCCAAGCAGTCCGAAAAAATGATCATGCTTGAGATTGATGGCGTGCAGCTTGAAGTCGCTGCCGGTACATCGGTAATGCGCGCAGCGGCGCAAGCCGGGATCAACGTGCCCAAACTATGTGCCACCGACAGTCTCGAACCGTTCGGCTCGTGCCGCCTGTGTCTGGTGGAGATTGACGGTAAAAAGGGCTATCCAGCCTCCTGCACCACGCCATGCGAACCGGGCATGAAGGTGCGCACGCAGACGCCTAAACTGGCCGATATCCGCCGTGGCGCGATGGAACTGTATATCTCCGATCACCCGCTCGATTGCCTGACTTGCCCGACCAATGGCAATTGCGAACTACAGGATATGGCCGGTGTTACCGGCCTGCGCGAGGTGCGCTACGGCTACGAGGGCGATAACCACCTGAAAATGCAGAAGGATGAATCGAATCCTTACTTCACCTACGACCCGTCGAAATGCATCGTCTGCAATCGTTGCGTGCGCGCCTGCGAAGAAACCCAGGGCACCTTCGCTCTGACCATCGATGGCCGCGGCTTTGAATCGCGCGTAGCGGCCGGGCAGATGGACAGTTTCATGGAGTCCGAGTGCGTCTCCTGCGGTGCTTGCGTACAAGCCTGCCCGACTGCGACGCTGACCGAAAAAACCGTCATCATGCTGGGTCAGCCTGAGCACAGCAAGATCACTACCTGCGCCTATTGCGGCGTCGGCTGTTCGTTTAAGGTCGAGATGAAGGGTAATGACGTAGTGCGCATGGTGCCGCACAAGGATGGCCAGGCTAACCACGGTCATTCTTGTGTCAAGGGCCGTTTTGCCTGGGGCTATGCGACGCACAAGGAGCGCATCACCAAGCCGATGATTCGCAGCAAAATTACCGATCCGTGGCGTGAAGTGTCGTGGGATGAGGCACTGACTTATGCGGCAAGTGAATTTCGCCGCATCCAGGCCACGCATGGCAAGGACTCGATTGGCGGAATTACCTCCTCGCGCTGCACCAATGAAGAAACCTATCTGGTACAAAAGCTGGTGCGTGCAGCTTTCGGCAACAACAACGTCGATACCTGCGCCCGCGTCTGCCATTCGCCGACCGGTTATGGATTAAAGCAAACCTTGGGCGAATCGGCTGGTACACAGACTTTTGATTCGGTGATGCAATCCGATGTGATCATGATCATCGGCGCCAATCCGGCCGCTGCGCATCCGGTGCTCGCTTCGCAAATGAAGCGCCGTCTGCGTCAGGGCGCCAAGCTGATCGTGGTCGATCCGCGTAGCACCGAGATGGTGAAGTCGCCGCATGTGCAGGCCGATTATCATTTGAAACTTCGTCCAGGAACCAACGTTGCGCTGATCACCGCACTGGCGCATGTCATCGTATCGGAAGGTTTGCAAAAGGAGGATTTTGTTATCGAGCGTTGCGATCAGAAATCCTACGCCGACTGGAAAGAGTTTGTGCTTCGGCCTGACAATTCGCCCGAAAGAATGGCCGAGATCACCGGCGTCTCTGCGGCTGAACTGCGGGGTGCCGCACGTCTGTATGCAAGTGCCGCCAACGGCGCGATTTATTACGGCCTCGGCGTGACTGAACATGCGCAGGGTTCGACGATGGTGATCGGTATCGCTAATCTGGCCATGGCAACCGGTAATGTCGGTCGCGAGGGCGTCGGTGTCAATCCGTTGCGCGGCCAAAACAATGTGCAGGGCTCTTGCGACATGGGTTCATTCCCACACGAGCTGCCGGGATACCGGCATGTGTCGGACAGCACCGTGCGTGGCGAATTTGAACAATGTTGGGGCGTTAGCTTGAGCCCCGAGCCGGGCTTGCGGATTCCCAATATGTTCGATGCGGCGCTCGATGGCAGTTTCATGGGCCTGTATTGCGAAGGCGAAGATATCGTTCAGTCGGACCCAAACACGCAGCATGTGACCGCTGCGCTGGCAGCGATGGAATGTCTTGTGGTGCAGGATCTGTTTCTCAACGAGACCGCCAAATATGCGCATGTTTTCTTGCCGGGCTCGTCGTTCCTGGAAAAAGACGGCACCTTCACCAATGCCGAACGCCGCATCTCGCGCGTGCGCAAGGTGATGCCGGCCAAGGCCGGCAAGGCCGATTGGGAAGTTACGGTGGCATTGTCGAATGCACTCGGGTATCCCATGAATTACACGCATCCGTCGCAGATCATGGATGAGATCGCCGCGCTGACGCCGACTTTCCATGGAGTCAGCTATGTCAAGCTGGAGCAGGCCGGCAGTTTGTAGTGGCCGTGTAATGACGCCGCGCCGGAAGGCGCGCCGATCATGCATATCAACCGGTTCGTGCGCGGCAAGGGCAAGTTCATCAATACCCAGTATTTCGCTACCGATGAAAAGGTCACGCCGACATTCCCATTGATTCTGACCACCGGCCGCATCCTTTCGCAATACAACGTCGGCGCCCAGACCCGCCGCACTGACAATGTGCAATGGCATAGCGAGGATCGGTTGGAGATTCATCCGCATGATGCCGAAGATCGTGGCATCAAGAATGACGATTGGGTCGGGATTGCGTCGCGCGCGGGCCAGACTGTGCTGCGCGCGACAGTGACCGAGCGGGTACAGCCCGGAGTGGTTTACACTACCTTCCATTTTCCGGAGTCGGGCGCCAATGTGATCACCACCGATAATTCCGACTGGGCCACCAACTGTCCCGAGTATAAGGTGACGGCGGTGCAGGTGCTGCCGGTTAGTCAGCCATCGGTGTGGCAGAAGCAATTCAGCCGCTTCACCGAGCAGCAGTTGAAGCTACTTCAGGGACAGTCCGGTGTGGTGGCGGAGGCCAGCGCCAAGTGATGGGGCAAAGTAGTTGTTGGCGCTAATTGAATCTTGACCCAGCCTGCTGATCGAAATGTGACCCAGGGCTGGTCGCTGCGTTTTGAGTTAGCAGCTGTGGATAAGTCTATCAAACAGTTGGTGTTGAAGCACTCCTTTTT
>NZ_JBIIVN010000107.1:0-9278 GCF_044339385.1 Collimonas sp.
TCGAAGTCTTTTATAATCGCCAACGGCAGCATTCGACGCTTGGCTATCGTTCACCCTGCCAGTATTTAGATGACAGGCTCGCTGAGCAACATCAGGAAAAACAGGCGGCATAAAAGCCACCTGTTGGAAGACGAAAAATCGAGGGAAGCTCATTCCAAAGGATCGTTGATTTTACGTTACCTATGGAAGACTAAATTTCGGGGGAAGCTCAATCGGCAAATCGAGGCGCCATACGGCATGATTGAAGGCGGGTCGCGCGCTCAACAGCAAATATGCATGAGGGGGCAGCAAGAATTGTTCATACGTCTTTTCGACTGTAAGTCGGTCAGCTGGCGTTTTCTTGGATCAACTGATTGATCAGAAAACGCACTTCCGGAATCAGTTCGCTGGCAGTCAGGCCGACTGGCCCGACTCCTTGTTCAACCAGCTGGTCGGCAGCGCGGCCGTGCAGCCATACTGCCGCCAGCGCGGCTTCCCAATGCGGCCATCCCTGCGCCAGCAAGGCACTGCAGATGCCGGACAAGACATCGCCGCTGCCAGCTGTCGCCAGGGCCGGATTGCCGGTAGGGTTGATCACCGCCGCACCATCGGCGCGAGCGATGATGCTACCGGCACCTTTTAATACAACGACTGCGTTGAAATGACGGGCCAGTTTGCGTGCCGCGCTAACCCGGTCAGCCTGGATTTCAGAGGTGCTGACGCCGAGCAGGCGCGCCGCTTCTAGCGGATGTGGAGTCATCAGCACGCCATGCTGGCGTTGCGCCACCTGTTGTTGCAGTAACGGTTGCCGCGCCAGCAGATTGAGGGCATCGGCGTCCAGTACCAGCCAGCTCGGCGCGTCCAAGGCGCGCGCCAGCAGTGCCAATGCCGTATCTGCCATGCCAAGGCCGGTGCCGACGACCAGCGTCGCTGTCGAAAAATCAAGGTCGTCGGCATGCCGACACATTAATTCGGGTTGTGCGCTGTCATAGGCAGGTGGATTTTCCGCATAACCGATAAATACGCGGCCCGCGCCACATTTGGCAGCGGCGCGAGCCGCCAGGATCGGCGCAGCGCCCATGCCGGCTGCGCCGCCTATCACGGCAACGTCACCGAAGCTGCCTTTGTGCGTGTTGCGCCGGCGCGGTTGCAGGCGCTCGGCAAACAACGCAGGCTGGTTCAGCCACATATGCGCGGCGGGAAAATAATTGTCGGCGATCCCTAAGCGGGCGACTTCAACCTGGCCGGCGTAGTCAGGACCGTCGCCGGTATGCAGGCCGGCCTTGTCGGCGATGAAAGTGATGGTGTGCGTGGCTGCGACGGCAATGCCGCCGCCAGCAGCGCCGATCACCGTGCCGGTATCGGCATCCAGCCCGCTCGGCACATCCAGTGCTAGTACCGGGCATTGCATCGCATTGACGGCCTGCACCAGTGGCTGCAAGTCGTCACCCAGCGCCCTGGCCAGGCCGATGCCGAACAGGCCATCAATGACCAGCGTCCATTGGCTGCTATCGATCTCGGCAAACTGTTCCGGCGGCATCAGGTGTACACCGTGCTGTTGGGCGCGCTTGAGCGCGCTGGCGGGATCTGTCGGCAGGCCGGCCGGGTCGGCGTGCGGTAGCACGACCGCTTCGGCTCCGGCCCTGGTCAGACTGGCAGCGGCTTCCAGTGCATCGCCGCCATTGTTGCCTGGTCCAGCCAATACGAGAATGGTTGCCGCATGCGCAGGGCCGGGCAATATGCGCAGCGCAGCCTGCGCGGCGGCGTGGCCGGCACGTTGCATCAGGCTGTATGGCGGCGCGTTGCGTAACGCCGCCTGTTCAATTTTCCGGATATCGGCGCTTGAATAGATGGCGTTCATTGGATATCAGCCTGGACGAGTGGAACTGCGGGGATTAACCATAGCGCGCCATGGTCAGTCCGTCCAGATCAACTTCAGATGGTAGCCCGGAAATCTGGTCGGCCAGCAATTTTGACGCACCCAGTGCCATGCTCCAGCCGGAACCGCCGTGGGCGATATTGACGAAGACATTGTTGACGCCAGTATGGCCAATCAACGGTACTTCGTCGGCCAGCATTGGCGTGTGGCCGCACCAGAAACTGGCGCTGTTGAAGTTGGCGGCGTCTGGAAACCAGTCATGCGCGACTTTCAGCAGGGTGCGCAGTGCCTTGTCGTCAATATCCATATTCTTGGCGCCGAATTCGGCAACGCCTGCCAGCCGCAGGCGCGAGCCGATGCGTGCCATGCTGACCTTGTAGGACGAGTCGAGCACCGCCAGCTTCGGCGCATCTTCATAATTCTTGACGCTGGCGGTCGCCGTGTAAGTCTTGATGGCGTGCAGCGGCAGGCGCAGCCCAAGCGGCTTAAGCAGCTTGGCGCTGGCGCTGCCGGTGGCGCAGACCACGGCATCAGCGCTGAGCTGCTGGCCATCAATTTGCAGCGCCACGCGTGAGCCATGAGGGGCGATGGCGCTGACATTGCTGTTGAAATGAAAGTGCACGCCCAAGCCTTGCAGGATGGCTTTCAGTTGTTTGGTAAATAGGGTGCAGTTGCCGGCCCCGATATCCGGGAAGTAAAGTGCACCGGCCACATTGCCGGCGTTTGCCAGCGCCGGTTCCAGCGCGCGCGCAGCGCTACTGTCGAGCAATCTGTGGCTGACGCCGCATTCGCTCAGCAATTCGCGGGCGGGGTCGAGCGCGGCGAGCTCTTCATCGTTGCGGCACAGTCGCAGCAAACCGCGACTTTGTTCAAAGTCGATCTGAAAATGCTGTTCGATTTGCTGCAACAAGTCCTGGCTATAAGATGCCAGGCGTTGCATCTGGTGGGTGTGGAGGCGGAAACGCTGCACTTCCGACTCTGCCATCCAGCGCCGCATCCAGCACCATAGCGCGGGGCTGAAGCGGGCATTGAGGACGTTGGGCGATTCCTGATTGAACATGCCGCTCAGAATTGCCTTGCGCATGCCGGGTGCCGACCAGGGCAGCGCCGAACCGGCCGACAGGATGCCGGAGTTGCCCAGCGTCGATTCTTCCGCAACATTGCTGCGTTGCTCAATCACTGCGACCTGATGACCTGCCTGGGCCAGGAAATAGGCGCCGCAGATGCCCATCACGCCGCCGCCTATAACCGCTATTTGTTTCTGTGTTTGTTGATGTATCACTATTGCTCTCAAGGTGTTCTGCGGACCGGTTTTGTCGATATAAAAAAATTCCCAGACTCGGTGCCGGTTTGCGTGCTTGCCTTATGCAGGCGAGCGTAATAATACCTTGAATTACTTGCAATGAGGACGGCGAGCTCAGGCAAATATGGTCGCTACATATTTTTGTGTAGCGCTCAGATGTTGAAAACGCCGTCGTCGTAGGCTTGGCTGTAGATCTGCCAATCCTTGCGGACTTCGATGGCGCATTCCTGTGCCGCCTCCAGCAACGGCTTTTGCCATTTTTTGCTTTGTCCGAAATCGATCAGTTCATCGGCATTCACCGAGCCCTGGCGTCCAGCGCTGCGCAGTTGTGCCCAGGCGACGACATCGCCCATGGTGATCATTACGCTTTGGATATCGCTCATCGTTTGATGCGATCGATTGATTGTGACGCGATCTTCGCTCGGCTGCAGCCCGCGCAGCACATACGAGGTCTTGCCCAGCATGACCGGTTGTAAGAAGGCCATCGACACCGCCTGGCAACGCCGTTGCAAGGCCACCACGCGGTGCGCCTCGGTTTTCCATTTTGGTTATTCCAGTTTGAGATACGGCGCCAGCGAGCAGGGCAGCGCTTGCTTCGGGTCGAGCAGATAGTTGGTGTCGGGCGAGCCTTTGCCTTCCACCAGTATGGTGTAGCGATCGACGCCGAGGCTGCCGGTGCCGGCCATGCGGCGCGCCACATCCAGCACCTTGTAGAAAGCCGGATTCGGTTGTCTCGCCGCGAACGCATGCATGAAGTCGGTGACTTTGGCGCGTTGTTTGTCCGATACCGGCAACGCCTTCTTGCCGTCGACGCGCAGCATGCGCTGTTTGCCGTTGCGGATAGTGCGGCTCTCCAGATAGAGTGCGCGCTGGCGGCCGCGCAACTCGTTGAGCAGTGCGCCGACCATGCCTTGCGCGGTATCGCGCTCGACCCAGCGCGCCTTGCCCAAGGTCAGCGCGGCGCTGTAAGCGTCAAGGAAGGTGCGGCACAGACCCCGGCTTTCAGCGACGCTCAGTGACAGTCCTTCGGCGGCGATCAGGACGCTGGTCAGGAAGCGCACCAGTTCCAGGCTGGCCGGCGCCAGCGTGGCTTCGTCGAAATCGTTCATGTCGAAGTAGGTGAGACGGTTGTCGCCCTTGTAGCTGCCGAAATTTTCCAGATGCAGATCGCGGCAGACCCAGGTGGCCGGGGCGCTGCGGAACAAACCGCTTTGCGGCAGCCGCTCGTAGAACAGGTGGCATGTGCCGCGCAGGAAGACAAACGGATTGCTGCGGATATTGCAATATTTGAGTTGCAGACGTTCCGGATCCCGTCCGGCGTTGTATTGCTGGATACGCTTTACGACATTGACCATGTTGGGCCTCTTGGTGGGAGTCAATTGAAGGCGAGTTGTCTGCCGCCAATCTTACTGCATCATGTTGACAAAATGCTGACAAAAATTGACTTGGCTGTTTCCTCGGCTGCGGCCTGGCAATGTTCCATGTGAGCGCGGCAAGACAAGCGCGGTAGTGGGGTTCTGGATGCGGGCGTAGCGGCTCAAGAATAGCGATAATCGCTGTATTTTTGCTATTTTTGGTAATTTCTTATTATCATTTTCTGGGGCGAAGGAGTGTTTGCCGGATCCCAGCCAAGTGCAGTCAAGTGGATTTTGTCATTGTTTCACGGGGCAGGGGACGGGCCGGCACTGTATAATGGCGGCTTCTGATTTAACCCGCAGCGCACGCTGCATCAACTCCCTTCTCGCCATGTTGATTTTGCCCGGTTCCAATGCTCTTCCCGCCTTCCGTTCCCAACGCCTTTTAGCCCAATTACAAGCGATCGACAGCAATGTCATCGCCGTCACCGGCCGTTTCGACCATTTTGTCGATGCCGCGACACCGCTCAGCCAGGACGATATCGGCCGCCTGAACGCCTTGCTGACCTATGGCGATCCGTTCGATTCGTCGATTGTCGGCGAGGGGGGGGAGGAATTCATCGTCATCCCGCGTTTCGGCACTATTTCGCCATGGACCAGTAAGGCCACCGATATTGCCCATAACTGTGGCATGACGCACATCAAGCGCATAGAGCGCGGGATCGCTTATCAAGTCAAGCTGAAGGCTGGTCTGATGGGTCTGGGCGCCGAGAAGACGCTGAGCGACGATAGCGTACGCGCGATTGCCGATGTGTTGCACGACCGCATGACCGAAACCGTGCTGCGCAGCGCCGAAGACGCCGGCGGCCTGTTCCGCGAACTCGATGCCAAGCCGCTGGCGTTTGTCGATCTGCTGGCCGGTGGCAAGCAGGCGCTGGCGCAAGCCAATAGCGAATTCGGTCTGGCCTTATCGGACGATGAGATTGACTACCTGGTGACGGCCTTCAGCAACGCCAAGCGCAATCCGACCGATGTCGAATTGATGATGTTCGCACAGGCCAACAGCGAACATTGCCGACACAAGATTTTCAACGCCGACTGGATCATCGACGGTAAGGCGCAAGACAAATCGCTGTTTGCGATGATCAAGAACACCCATCAGTTACAACCAAAGGGCACCATTGTTGCCTATAGCGACAACTCATCCATCATCGAAGGTGCTACCGTGTCGCGCTTCTATGCGCGTGGCGCGGCCGAAGGCAATACCTACCGCGCATCGGAAGAGCTGACGCACATTCTGATGAAGGTCGAGACGCATAATCATCCGACCGCGATTTCCCCATTCCCGGGGGCTTCCACCGGTGCCGGTGGCGAAATTCGCGACGAGGGCGCAACCGGCCGCGGCGCCAAGCCAAAAGCCGGTCTGACCGGTTTCACCGTATCGAACCTGTTGCTGCCGGACGCCCGGCAGGCATGGGAAACCGCTGCCGATGTCAGTGCTCCCGGCCAGCAGGATGCAGGTCAGTACGGTAAGCCGGAGCGCATCGCTTCGGCCTTGCAGATCATGATCGAAGGCCCGCTCGGCGCCGCCGCGTTCAACAACGAATTCGGCCGGCCTAACCTGGGCGGTTATTTCCGTACTTACGAACAAAACGTCGGCGGCAACGTGCAGGGCTATCACAAGCCGATCATGATTGCCGGCGGCATCGGCAGCATCTCCGACAAGCACACCAAGAAGAACGACCTGCCGGTCGGCAGCCTGCTGATCCAGCTGGGCGGTCCCGGCATGCGTATCGGTATGGGCGGCAGCGCCGCATCGTCGATGACAACCGGCTCCAATACTGCGGATCTGGATTTCGATTCGGTGCAGCGTGGCAATCCCGAAATGGAACGACGCGCCCAAGAAGTCATCAACGCCTGCTGGGCGATGGATGACAAGAGTCCAATTCTGTCGATCCATGACGTCGGCGCTGGCGGCCTGTCGAACGCCTTCCCGGAAATCACCAACGATGCCAAGCGCGGCGCGATTTTTGATTTGCGCAAGGTGCCGCTGGAAGAAAGCGGTATGGCGCCCAAGGAAATCTGGAGTAACGAATCGCAAGAACGTTATGTATTGGCGATCGCACCGGAAAGCCTGCCGCTGTTCGAGTACTTCTGCCAGCGTGAACGTTGCCTCTTCGCCGTGGTCGGCACCGCTACCGAAGAGCGCCAACTGAAGGTGATCGATTCGCAACACGGGGATAGCCAACTGAGTCATCCGGTCGACATGCCGATGGATGTCTTGCTCGGCAAGCCGCCAAAGATGCTGCGCGACGTGACGCACGTCAATCCGGTACTGCCGCCGGTCGACCTGACCGGCATGGATCTGCTGGAAGTCTCGCAACGCGTGCTGAAGCTGCCTACGGTCGCAGACAAATCGTTCCTGATCACCATCGGCGACCGAACCGTTGGCGCGACTTCGGTGCGCGACCAGATGGTTGGCCCGTGGCAGATTCCGGTGGCCGATTGCGCCGTCACCAGCATGAGTTTCGAAGGCTATCTGGGCGAGGCGATGGCGATGGGTGAGCGCACTCCGCTGGCTGTCATCAACGCTGCGGCTTCCGGCCGCATGGCGGTCGGCGAAGCGCTGACCAACATTGCTGCGGCGCCGATTGCCGGTATCTCTGACATCAAATTGTCTGCCAACTGGATGGCCGCCTGCGGTCAGCCTGGGCAGGATGCTGCGTTGTTCGATACCGTCAAAGCGGTCGGTATGGAATTGTGCCCGGCGCTTGGCATCAGCATCCCGGTCGGCAAGGATTCGCTGTCGATGCGCACTACCTGGAAAGACCAAGACCAAGCCAAGTCGGTGACGTCGCCGGTGTCGCTGATCGTCTCGGTCTTCGCGCCGGTGACCGATGTGCGCCGCTCCTTGACGCCGCAGATTCGTACCGATGTTGGCGACACGGCCATCATCCTGATCGACCTCGGTCGCGGCAAGAACCGTATGGGCGCTTCGGCGCTGACGCAGGTCATGCAGCAGATCGGCAACGAGACGCCGGATGTCGACAGTGCGGAAGATCTGAAGGGCTTCTTCGCCGCGATCCAGCAACTCAACAGCGAGCAAAAGCTGCTGGCTTACCACGACCGTTCCGACGGCGGCCTGTTTACTTCCCTGTGTGAGATGGCGTTTGCCGGTCACAGCGGTCTGTCGATCAACCTCGACATTCTGACCATGGAAAGCGAGCACGCAGCCGATTGGGGCGATTCTAAAAACTGGACCGGGCAGGTCGCTGAGCGCCGCAATGAACTGACCTTGCGGGCGTTGTTCAACGAAGAGTTGGGCGCGGTACTGCAAGTGCGTGCCGAGCAGAAATCGGAAGTCATGAACGTGCTGCGCAGCTACAACCTCGGCGCTTGCAGCCACATCATCGGCAAGCCGAACACGCGTGACGTCATCGAATTCAGCCGCGACGCCAAGACCATCTACAGCCAGACCCGTATCGACCTGCAACGTCTGTGGAGCGAAACTAGCTGGCGCATCGCCCGCCTGCGCGACAATCCGGCCAGCGCCGATGCTGAATACGACCGCATCCTGGATGCGGCCGATCCCGGCATCACACCGAAGATCCCGTTCGATCAGCAAGACAATATCGCCGCGCCGTTTCTCAATCTGACTGCCAAGCCACGTGTCGCAATCCTGCGCGAGCAAGGCGTCAACTCGCATGTTGAGACCGCCTATGTGATGCACCAGGCGGGCTTTACCTCGGTTGATGTGCACATGAGCGATCTCATCGCCGGTCGCGCGCGTCTGGATGACTTCAAGGGCTTTATCGCCGTCGGCGGCTTCTCCTACGGCGATGTGCTGGGTGCGGGTGAAGGCTGGGCCAAGACGATTCTGTTCAACGCCAAACTGGCCGAGCAGTTCTCGCTGTTCTTCCAGCGTGGCGATACCTTTGCACTGGGCGTCTGTAATGGTTGCCAGATGATGAGCAACCTCAAATCGATCATCCCCGGCGCCCAGGCGTGGCCGAAGTTTATGCGTAACAAGTCGGAAAAATTCGAAGCGCGCTTCTCGATGGTGCAAGTTGAATCGTCACCGTCGATTTTCTTCCAGGACATGGCCGGCACGCAAAGCGCGATTGCCATCGCCCACGGCGAAGGCTTTGCCGATTTCTCGCAAACCGGTGATATTAATGAAGCCTTGGTCGCGATGCGCTTCGTCGACAACAAGGGACAAGTAACGGAAGGCTATCCGTACAATCCGAACGGTTCGCCGCAAGGCATCACCTCGGTGACAACGCCTGATGGCCGTTTCACGGTTTGCATGCCGCATGCCGAACGGGTGTTCCGCACGGTGCAGCAGTCGTGGCATCCTGAATCGTGGGGCGAGGATTCGCCATGGATGCGCATGTTCCGTAATGCGCGTAAATGGGTCGGGTAAATAACTCTAAGGTTTGATCCGGCCGATTCCTGCACTATCGGAATCGGCCGTCGGTAGCGGGCAGGGCGGGCAAGTTGCTTCTTTTGTCCACGCCGATTTGCGTCAAAGATCGAGCTAACGCGTGGCCACGGGAGCTCACGCTAGGCAAGGCGATAGCGGCGAACGGTATCGTCGCTAATAAAAATACCAAAATACCAAAATACCAAAATACCAAAATACCAAAATACCAAAATACCAAAATACCAAAATACCAAAATACCAAAATACCAAAATACCAAAATACCAAAATACCAAAATACCAAAATACCAAAATACCAAAATACCAAAATACCAAAATAC
>NZ_JBIIVN010000142.1:0-6816 GCF_044339385.1 Collimonas sp.
AAAATACCAAAATACCAAAATACCAAAATACCAAAATACCAAAATACCAAAATACCAAAATACCAAAATACCAAAATACCAAAATACCAAAATACCAAAATACCAAAATACCAAAATACCAAAATACAAAGCAATAAAAAAGCGCTCAAAGATGAGCGCTTTTTTATTGCTGCATTACTGCTTGTTGCGAAGGTCTTATTGCACCTTGGCTTTTGCACGCAGATCTTGCTGGTAAGCTTGCAGCTTCTTCTGTTGCAGCGCTTCAGTGATTTGCGGCTTGACTTCGGCCAGGCTTGGAATCTTGGCTGGGCGGACTTCTTCCAGCTTGATGACGTGGTAACCGAACTGGGTCTTGACCGGTGTTTCGGTCAGTTGGCCCGGCTTCAGTGCTACCAGTGCATCGGAGAATGGCTTCACGAACGAAGCTGGCGTTGCCCAGCCCAGATCGCCGCCGTTGGCTGCCGAACCTAGATCTTTCGATTGCTTGGCCAGATCGTCGAACTTGCCGCCGGCTTTTAGTTTGCCGATGATGGCTTTAGCGTCGGCTTCGTTCTCAACCAGGATATGGCGCGCGTGATATTCCTTGTCGCCGGCTTGTGCCTTGAACTTGTCGTATTCTGCCTGGATGTCGGCATCCTTGATTGGGTTCTTCTTGATGAAGTCGGCAAACAGTGCGCGGATCAGGATCGATTGGCGGGCGATGTCGGCTTGCGCCTTGACGTCAGCGTTGTTGCCCAGACCCAGCTTGTCGGCTTCGTGGATCAGCACTTCACGGTTGATCAGTTCGTCCTTGACCATGGTGCGCAGTTCAGGGCTGTCACTCTGGCCGCCTTGCGCTGTCAATTGCTTGACCATCATGTCGGCGCGCGACGACGGGATTGCCTTACCATTCACGACTGCCAGGTTTTGCGCCATAACAGGCAAAGCAGCAGCTGCAAAAAGTATTACCAGTAAACGGGAAGGTTTAAAAATCATTATCAAGTCCTAATTGGGGATAAGTTATGAGTAAATTAATGCTAGGCAGGCCAGAATAACTGAAGTCGGTTTGCAGGACAAATTATTTTGTTTAGGGTACGTATCACGGTCGTTTAAGCTGTTTTTGTTTCGGAAGGCGCTAGCGCATTGACCGCCAGTGCGTGAATTTCCGCATGCATCATTTCAGCCAGGCAATCATACACCAGCCTATGGCGATTTAAACGATTTTGTCCTTCAAAAACTGTGCTGACTATCCGCAACCTGTAATGACCGCCGCCTGAGGCAGCGCCGGCGTGTCCCACATGCAGCGCCGACTCATCCTCCAATAGACATTCCAGCGGTGAAAAAGTTGCTGTCAATTTGTTACGAATCGTTTCAAGGCGCGGATTATTCATTCAGATTCCTTGATATATTTCGACAGCAGCACGCTCTGGCCGATGACGAAAACAAACATCAGTCCCATACCGCCGAAAAGCTTGAAATTGACCCAGGTCGCGGTCGGAAAATTGAAGGCGACAAACAGGTTAAGGCAGCCCATGAAGATGAAAAACGCGATCCATGCAAAGCCCACACGCGGCCAGATCTGATCGGGCATGGACATTTGTTTTTCCATCATGGTGCGGATCAGGTTCTTTTTCAGAAACAACTGACTGACCAGCAACACCGCAGCGAAGGCCCAATACAGCACTGTCGGTTTCCATTTGATGAAGGTTTCGTTATGGAAGTAAATGGTGGCACCGCCAAACACGCAGATGATCAGCAGCGACACCCACAGCATGGCGTCAACTTTTTTCCGGCGTAACAGCAGGTAGCCGATCTGTGCGACGGAGGCCAAGATCGCCACTGCCGTCGCCAGCAATACAGGTGCTTGTGTCGCCGTGACCACGCCGCCGGAGACAACGCCTGACAAATAGTGATTGACCAGCGCCTGTGCAGAATCAGGGCTGGATTCGCCCCATTTGAAAATGCCGAAGAATAGAATTACCGGGAAAAGGTCGAACAAGAACTTCATGTGTTTAGTCTGCTTTCAGTCAGGATAAATAGCGGTCGGCGAGTGGGTTGATCAGGTGGATCAGGTTGACCGGGCCGAACAGGTTGATGCTGGCTCAGTCGGCCGGGTCAAAGCGCAATGACGCCGAATTGATGCAGTAACGCAGGCCGGTTGGCGGCGGGCCGTCGGGGAACACGTGGCCCAGATGGGCGTCGCACACCTTACACAGAATCTCGGTGCGGGTCATGCCGTGGCTACGGTCGATGCGTTCCTCGACATTGTCGGGGTTGATGGCCTTGAAGTAGCTCGGCCAGCCGCAGCCAGAGTCGAATTTGGCGTCCGATTCGAACAACGGCGTATGACAGCAGACGCAAGTGTAGATGCCATGTTCTTGATGATCCCAGAAGCGGCCGGTAAATGCCCGTTCGGTGGCCGCGTGGCGGGTCACTTGATATTCCAGCGGATCCAGTTCGGCGCGCCATTCGGCGTCGGTCTTGCTGACTTTTTTGGTGCTCATGGTTTAATTCCTATCTCTATTCCTAAGACGAACAACTCACTTCCAGTCCGCGCGCCCAGTCAGGGGGCAATTCAGCGTATTGCGCATGTTGCGGCTGCTCGTCAAACGGGTTTTCAAGAATCTGCAGCAGAGTGCGGACTTCCGAGAAGTCTTTATTCTGCGCCTTTTCGATTGCGATCTGCGCCAAATAGTTTCGTAGCGCGTATTTGGGGTTGGTTGCATCCATTGCAAGCTTGCGCGCCGGGTCCTGACTGTTTTCCATTCTCAGGCGCGCCCGATATTGTAACGCCCAGGCGTCGAACGCGGCGCGGTCGGTAAATTGGTCGCGCAGGGGTGTGTCGCCAGCCGGATCTTCCAGCCGCAGGTTGCCAAGGCTGCGGAAAAACCGCGTGAAATCGACGTGGCTGGCTTGCATCATTGCAAACATCGCATCGAGCAATTTGCCGTCGTCCGCCTGCTGCGATTGCAGCCCCAGCTTGGCATGCAGCAACTCATCCAGTTTAGCGCCGTATTGAATCTGGTAATCGGCCAGCGCCGCTTGAGTTGCCTCAACGCTGCCGATCAGCGGCAGCAGTGCCCGGCCCAGCGCGAAGCAGTTCCATTGGCCGATTTGCGGTTGCATGCTGTAGGCGTAGCGGCCCTGCTGGTCGGTATGGTTGCAGATATGGCGCGCATCGTAGGCTTCCATGAAGCCGAACGGGCCGTAATCCAGTGTCAGCCCGAGGATCGACATATTGTCAGTGTTCATCACGCCATGCATGAAGCCGACGGCCTGCCAATGCGCCATCAGATGCGCGGTGCGACCGGTTACCTCGGCCAGCAGCGCCTGGTAGGGGTTGGCGGCATCCTGCAGTTCCGGGTAAAAACCGGCAATCACATAGTCTGCCAGGATTTTCAACTCATCTGGCCGATTATTGTAATACCAGTGCTCAAACGACCCGAAGCGCACAAAACTGGGTGCCATGCGGGTCACTACGGCTGTGGTTTCCGGCCGCTCGCGCATGACCAACTGATCAGAGCCGATCAGCGACAGCGCCCGCGAAGTGGGGATGCCAAGCGCCGCCATCGCCTCCGAGCACAGGTATTCCCGGATTGACGAGCGCAGCACCGCACGGCCATCGCCCATGCGTGAATAGGGTGTCGCCCCGGCTCCTTTCAACTGCAATTCCAGGCGTCCGCCACCGCTGGCGGCGACATCGCCAAGCAAAATCGCCCGGCCATCCCCCAACTGTCCGGCCCAGACGCCGAATTGATGGCCCGAATAAACCGCAGCTAGTGGCGTTGAGCCAGGCAGCAGGCGGTTGCCAGCCAGCGCCTGCACCAGCTCCGCTTGGTTCAAGGTTGCCTGGTTCAATCCAATCAATGCCGCTGCGGAGCTGCTGCTATCGACCAGGTAAGGGGCTGCTAAAGGAGTGGGCGCCAGATTTGTGTAAAACGGTTTTGGCAGCGCAGCAAAGGAGTTGCTGACGGTCAGGCTATCGATGGTCTGGGGTAACAGTGATGCAGCAAGGGTGTTCATGACCAAATTTAGTCCGGATAAATAGAGGGGGGATTAGCGCGGCGGCCGAGCTAGCAAGCATTTTAATTTACCTCGGTATTTGTCGTGCGAAGACCTTGATATTATCGCTTGGCAATCAACTCGACATTCGGTTGCTGGCGTTTTTCGCTGCCCGCCAGCCGCGCCGGGGAATTACTGCCGCATCATGGGGTATTGGCCGCCTGTTCTTTGTTATATTCTTTGCCATCACGGGAAGGTCAAGTCCAAACCGAGCACCCTGGCAAGGACCAAGGCGACGAGCACCATGCCCAACAGCGATAGCAAGAAGACTGCGGCCACCTTGCCGCCCGCGTGTAATACCGCGCGCTTCTCGTTCCTCTGCTCGTTCTTCTGCTCCTTCTCCTTTTTTCCTTGATCGTAATGCCACTTAATGGCGAAGAACATGCCCGTGCCGAGCACGAGCACCTTGAACGTAACGAAGACTATAGGAATCCAATCCATCATGTTGAGATTTTCCAGGCTATTACTTGGCACTATCTGTCTTGAAGAGCGCTGCCATAAGACGCTGCTTCATCTGCTCCATTTTGCCGAATCCAGATGGAGCAGTAAAAAACGTCAACGACTGCCATGCACGGATGGTGTCGCGGCTCGTCCTGGCGCATAGTACTAAAAAGCAATCTCCATACATCGAGACAAAATGTCTCAGTCGGAAAAAATGCAAGATGAAAGTTTGCCAGCCAGGTTGTCGCGATTGGCCATGCACGACGGGCGCGGTTTTTTGGCAGAGATCTTGCCGCATTGATCCCGGCGCTGACAGAGCCTGCCGATGTCATCCCGGCAGAACCAAGGAGCTATCCCGGCTTGCATGCCGCAGCGCCCCAATTTGGCCGCCACATCATCGCGCTGCCAGCGGAAAAGCACGGGATGGTACCGGCGATGCTTGAGCAAGCGTGCCGCCAGTACAAGCCTCGCCAGTTCCTCTGGCGTTATGGATGACATCCCTTGCCTTTTCCTTAGGTGAATCGATGATATAACCCTTGTCCCTGAATCGGTAACTTGGACTGTCAGGATCGTCCGAGAGATCGCCTGCCGGAACGTCGTCATTAAGTGATTCGGAAGTGCCATCAGGTAGTTGCTCGCTGCCGTCATCAACGTCAATGTCGTCAATGTCGTCAATGGCCTCACGGATAACAAACAGATTCAGGACGTATTCGTCAATCGCCACTGTTGACATTGACATTTGCTCCGATGCCGGGTATTTTTTCACCCGTGCGCTGTGAGCGGGCGGGACCGTCCAACGTCATGCCGTCAAGGCTTGAAGCCACACCTGCAATTCCCCGCAGAGCACTCCTGTCAACAAATTCTGCATACAAGAAGTTGCCCTTGTTATCTTCTTTGATGGCGAGGAACAGCTTTGCAACTTGTTCACCAATCCGTGCCTGGAAAGCCAACTGCGCACAGTCTCCGGCCACCTGTCTTATTGACATCAAACCTCAAAGCTAAAATCAGTAGAATGCCGAAGCGCATGCTCTGGATGCCTCACAGCCAGAAATGGCATGTAACTAAATAAACGCATAATGGAATTTACCCTCATCACCTTGCTTAACGGCCTCAGTTACGGCTTGCTGTTGTTCTTGCTGTCGTCCGGGCTGACACTGATTTTCAGCATGCTTGGCGTGCTGAATTTTGCGCATGCCAGTTTTTATATGCTGGGGGCTTATTTTGCTTATGCGATCAGCGCCAGGATCGGGTTTTGGCCGGCGCTGGTGCTGGCACCGCTTCTGGTCGGCTTGCTGGAGGGCGTTGGTTGAGCGTTTTGGGCTGCGATATGTGCGCCGCCATGGACAGGTGGCGGAGTTGTTGTTTACGTTTGGCTTGTCCTATGTTGCTGTTGAATTGGTGCAACTGGTGTGGGGCAAGTCGGCACTGCCGTATGCGATCCCGGCGCAACTCGATGGGCCTTTGTTTACCTTTTATGCAACTGCATTTCCGATCTATCGTGGTTTCATGATGTTGTTAGCGGTGTTGACATTGCTGGCGGCGGGCTGGCTGTTGAAGCGCTCGCGCCTGGGCTTGCTGATTCAGGCGGCATTGACCCATCCGCAGATGGTAGAGGCGCTGGGACATAACGTGCCGTTGATTTTTACGCTGGTGTTCGCTGTCGGGTGCGGCCTGGCGGGCCTGGCCGGAGTGGTGGGCGGCAATGCATTTGTTACTGAGCCGGGCATGGCGGCTGCTGTCGGCAGCATTATTTTCGTGGTGGTGGTGGTCGGCGGGCTGGGTTCGCTGGGCGGGGCGTTTATCGCTTCGCTGTTGATCGCGATACTGCAGACTTTTGCCGTAGCGCTGAATGTATCGCTGCTGGGCGGTCTGGCACGCTTGGGAATTGAGGTTGATGCCAGCGCCGCAGCTTATCCGCTGCTGCAATTGACACTGGCTCAGGTGGCGCCGATTCTGCCGTACCTGTTGCTAGTGCTGGTGATGCTGTTGCGGCCACGCGGTTTGCTTGGCGTACGGGATTGATATGGCGATGATGACAACCTATCCGTCGGCGCCCGCCAAATGGCTCTGGCCGCTGTTTGCCGTGGTGTTGCTGGCGGCACCGCTATTGTTTCCGCAAAGCGCCGCGTTATCGATCTTGTCGCAATCCGGCTGCATGATGATCCTGGCTTTGTCGTTCAATATGCTGCTCGGGCAGAGCGGCATGCTTTCTTTCGGGCATGCGCTATATGCCGGCTTGCCGGCGTTTGTCGTGGCTCATATGATGAACCGTTTGGCTGGTGCCGGAGCGGCGGCGCTGCTGTTTGTGCCCTTGTTGGGGGGGGGGGCTGGCCG
>NZ_JBIIVN010000211.1:0-3525 GCF_044339385.1 Collimonas sp.
TTGCTGCCTGCCCCGGTAAGCTTGCCTGCCGCCGCGGCCTTGATCCAGTTGCGCAGCGTCTGGTCGCTCAGCCCCAATTCCCTGGCCACCGCCGGGATCGTCTGCCCATCGGCAACCCGTTGCACGACTAGCTCCTTGAACTCCGCCGTGTACATCTGTTTTGGTATCTTCTTCATTGCTGGTCTTTCCAAAGGATCGTTGATTTTACGTTACCTATGGAAGACTAAATTTCGGGGGAAGCTCAAACCCCGCACCACTGTCGTTTTATGGTGAGAAATATATTACCCTATGGGCAACAAAAACATAAAGAATTGAAATAGCGGCTGGGCCGTTTATATGGATATGTTCAAGGTGAAAACGAATATGTGCAAAAAAACGCCAGAGCATCCCGAAAAGTTTTATTGTGGCCAAATCCCAAAAATTAAAAAAGGCCAATCCGAAGATTGGCCTATGTCATTTATTCAATTGGTCGAGGCGAGAGAGAACAACACGACAAATCAAACATCAATATTCCCCGCCTGCAGCGCATTCAACTCAATAAATGCCCGCCGAGGTTCAACATCATCCCCCATCAGCGTCATAAAGATCTGATCCGCAGCAATCGCATCTTCAATCTGCACCTTCAACAAGCGGCGCACGGTTGGGTCCATTGTGGTTTCCCACAGTTGCGATGGGTTCATTTCTCCCAGACCTTTATAGCGCTGCTTGCTGACGCCGCGTTCGGCTTCGTCGCGTAGCCAGGCCATGGCTTGGTGGAAGTCGGTGATGGCTGACTCTTTGACTTTTTCGCCGGCGCCGCGCTGGATGACTGCGCCTGGGCCGATCAGGCCTTTGAAGGTGGCGGCGGCGTTGACCAGTGCGGTGTAATCCGGGCTGGCGACGAAGTCGCTGTCGATGCTGCTGGCTTTGATGTTGCCGTGGTAGCGGCGGTTGATGCGTAGCGCGTGTTTGTCGGAGAGTTCATCGGATTTGACGATGACTTGTACCGATGGCTCGTTGATCGATGCTTCCAGCGCCTTGGCCGATGCTTCTGCATCTGCCAGGGTATCCAGCTTGAGGGTGACGCCGGTCATGATGGAGGTGAGGGCGGCGCCGTCGATCGCACGGGTCAGGCGCGTGATGATGGAATTGGCCATGTTGTACTGGCGCACCAACTCTGCCAGGGCCGGGCCGCTGATCGGCATGGCGCCTTCGCTTGGCACCAGGGCGGCGTCGTTGAGGGCGACTTGCATCATGTAGGAGACTTCTTCGGCGTCGTCCTTCAGGTAGCGTTCGTCCTTGCCGTGCTTGACTTTGTACAGCGGAGGTTGGGCGATGTAGATGTGGCCGCGCTCTACCAGTTGCGGCATCTGGCGGTAGAACAGGGTCAGCAGCAGGGTGCGGATGTGGGCGCCGTCGACGTCCGCATCGGTCATGATGATGATGCGGTGGTAGCGCAGCTTGTCGGCGTTGAATTCATCGGCGCCGATGCTGGTGCCGAGGGTGGCGATCAGGGTGGTGATCTGTTCCGACGACAGCATTTTTTCGAAACGGGCTTTTTCGACGTTGAGCACTTTACCGCGCAACGGCAGGATCGCCTGGAATTTACGGTCGCGGCCCTGCTTGGCGGAACCGCCCGCAGAGTCACCCTCGACGATGTAGAGTTCGCACAGCGCCGGGTCTTTTTCCTGGCAGTCGGCCAGCTTTGAGGACAGGCCGAGGCCGTCCATCACGCCTTTGCGGCGCGTCAGTTCGCGCGCCTTGCGGGCGGCGTCACGGGCGCGCGCGGCTTCGACGATCTTGCCGCAGATCATCTTGGCGTCGTTCGGGCGTTCTTGCAAATAATCGTTGAGGGTTTTAGCGACGATTTCTTCGACCGGCAAACGCACTTCGCTGGAGACCAGTTTGTCTTTGGTTTGCGAGCTGAATTTTGGGTCTGGCACTTTGACGGACAGCACGCAGGTCAGGCCTTCGCGCATGTCGTCGCCGCTGGTTTCTACCTTGGCTTTCTTGGCGAAATCATGTTCTTCGATGTACTTGTTGAGGATACGGGTCATCGCGGCGCGCAGGCCGGTCAGATGGGTGCCGCCGTCACGTTGCGGGATGTTGTTGGTGAAGCACAGCACTTGTTCGTTGTAGGCGTCGCTCCATTGCATGGAGACGTCGACGCTGACGCCGTCTTTTTCACCGGTGGCCTGGAAAATCGTTGGGTGCAGGACGCTCTTGGCTTTGTTGATGTATTCCACAAAACCGCGGGTGCCGCCTTCGAACGCGAAGCTTTCTTCCTTGCCGGTGCGCTGATCACTGAGCTTGATGTGCACGCCATTATTGAGGAAGGACAGTTCGCGGATGCGCTTGGCCAGGATTTCGTAGTGGAATTCAACGTGCGTGAAGATTTCTTCGTCGGCCCAGAAATGCACTTCGGTGCCGCGCTTGTCGGTATCGCCGATGACTTTGATCGGCGATACCAGCACGCCGTCCTGCATTTCGGTTTCGCGGTTTTGCGGCACGCCACGGACGAATTCCATGTAATGCACTTTGCCGTCGCGGCGGATGGTCAGCTTGAGCAGTTTCGACAGGCCGTTGACGCAGGAGACGCCAACGCCGTGCAAGCCGCCGGAGACTTTATAAGAGTTCTGATCGAACTTGCCGCCGGCGTGCAGCTCGGTCATGACGATTTCGGCTGCGCTGCGCTTTGGATCGTGTTTGTCGTCGTACTTGATGCCGGTTGGCACGCCACGGCCGTTGTCGGTAATCGAGATCGAATTGTCGGCGTGGATGGTGACGTGGATTTCGGTACAGTGGCCGGCCAGCGATTCGTCGATGGAGTTGTCCAGCACTTCGAACACCAGGTGATGCAAGCCGGTGCCGTCAGAGGTGTCGCCGATGTACATCCCGGGGCGCTTGCGTACCGCTTCCAGGCCTTCGAGAATTTGGATCGAGGACGCTCCGTATGCATTGGGTTGCGGCTGATTGGTGTTATCTGGGGCTGATGACATGGCTACCTTCTGAAAAGCTTACTTCGGAACTACATATATTAGGGTTGATGCTGTTTTTGCAAGCAAAGCCGGGGGGGTGCGTGGGCGGCAAACTTGCCCGCTCTACGGCTACAACTTGATGCTCCCGCCGTCATTCCCGCGGCTGCGGGAGTCAATCTTTTTGCCGCTTGCCTGCCGGTATCATCGATTGCCGCGTTTGCGAGAATGATGTCGATGCCAGCCGCGGCGGCGGCGTCCAGACGGGACAAGCGGCAAGCAGCCTGGCTAGATGCGCATCGGCATGACAACGTACTTAAAGTCGGCGTTTTCCGGCACGGTGATCAGTGCTGAGGAATTGGCGTCGCCGAGAGCGATGTTGACGTTGTCGCCCTTCAGGTTGTTGAGCACGTCGAGCAGGTAAGTGACGTTGAAACCGATGTCGACACTATCGCCGCCGTAATCGATTTCCAGTTCTTCAATCGCTTCTTCCTGATCGGCATTGGTAGAGCTGATCTTCAGGCTGCCTGGCGTGACGACCCAGCGCACGCCCTTGAACTTGTCGCTGGTC
>NZ_JBIIVN010000044.1:0-15678 GCF_044339385.1 Collimonas sp.
ACAGCAACACCAAGAGCAACAGAAAAACCGGGACAGCGCCGCGCAGCTGTATTGGAGGCAGGAAGTGCTTCTTAAACTATGCAGATATTTGTCTGGACAGATGGGTCCACTTTAGACGTCGCTTTGCTGGCCCAGCACAATATTCCACTGGTGCGGCACGCGCCTGCAGTAGGCAAGAATCTACAGGACCATCTGTGCGTGTCGTTCTATTTCAAAGCCAATAAGAAAACCTTGAATGATGATCTGGGCTCGCTCTTCGGCCAGGTCAAGGCGGGCATTCAATACTTGTTCAAACGCAGCGGCCCGCTGGCGATGAGCGTCAATCAGGCGGGGGGGATTCTTCAGGGGAAGCGAGCAGGAAAAACATCCGAATCTGCAGTTATATTTCAATCCGCTTTCTTACCAGATACCGAAAAACCCGAAGGCCAAGCTAAAGCCTGATCCTTATTCCGGTTTTTTGCTGTTTTTTAATCCCTGCCGGCCCAGCAGCCGCGGTGCGATTGAAATTGCCGCCAACGACGTCACAGTCCCGGTCAAGGTCATGCCGAACTATCTGAGTACGCAAAAAGACCGCGACGAAGCGATTCAGGGCAGTGCCCTGATCCGTAAGATGATCCAGGCTCCAGCCTTTAAAAAAATCATCGTCGAAGAAGTATCACCAGCTGCAACCGTGACCGATGAGGCCAGCATGCTGCAGTTCTTCCGTGAACAGGCTGGCTCGATATATCACCTTTGCGGCTCCTGCGCGATGGGCCCGGATGACCGGACAGCGGTCGTCGACAGCGACTTGAAGGTGCATGGCGTGCAAGGCTTGCGGGTGGTAGACGCATCGATTTTTCCGAATATTACCTCCGGCAATATCAATGCGGCGGTCATGATGGTTGCGGAAAAAGGCGCTGAGAAAATACTCTCGGATCAACGGCGGTCGTTGACTTGAGCGCTGGCCTGCGCTGACGTCAGGTCGGCCGAAGATTGGCGGCGTTACTATCCAGGCTCCATCGGGTAGGGGGCTGTAATGCAAAAATCCAGGCTCTTGAGCCTGGATTTTTATTGTGGTTTGCGTTTTTTTCTGCGTTTAGTCTTCGCGGCGCAGATGCGGGAACAGAATCACGTCACGGATGTTAGGCGAGTCGGTGATCAGCATCATCAGGCGGTCGATGCCGATGCCGCAGCCGCCGGTCGGAGGCATACCGTATTCCAGCGCACGGATATAGTCGGCATCGTAATACATGGCTTCTTCATCGCCGGCATCTTTGGCGGCAACTTGCGCCTGGAAGCGCGCGGCCTGGTCTTCGGCATCGTTCAGCTCGGAGAAGCCGTTGGCGATTTCGCGGCCGGTGATGAACAGTTCGAAGCGTTCGGTGATGCCTGGCACCGTGTCTGAAGCGCGTGCCAGCGGCGATACTTCAGCCGGGTAGTCGACGATGTAGGTCGGATACCATAGCTGCGCCTCGGCGGTTTCTTCAAACAGCGCCAGTTGCAATGCGCCGAGACCGGCGTGAGCGTGCGGCTTAACGCCGAATTTCTTCAGTTCTTCCTTGATGAACTCGGCGTCTTGCAACTGCGCGTCCTGGTATTGCGGCGCGTACTTGTTGATGGCGCCGACAATCGTCAGGCGCTCGAATGGCTTGGCCAGATCCAGCTCGCGTCCCTGGTAGGTCAGGGTGGCGGTGCCGTGAGCATCGATCGCTGCCTGCCGGATTACCTGTTCGGTGAAGGTCATCAGCCATTGATAATCGACGTAGGCAGCATAGAACTCCATCATCGTAAATTCGGGATTGTGGCGCGGCGATACGCCTTCGTTACGGAAATTACGATTGACCTCGAAGACGCGCTCAAAGCCGCCGACCACCAGCCGCTTCAGGTACAACTCAGGCGCAATACGCATGAACATCTGCATATCCAGCGCGTTGTGGTGCGTGATGAACGGTTTGGCCGCAGCACCGCCGGGGATAGCGTGCAGCATCGGCGTCTCGACTTCCATGAAGTCGTTCTTTTCCATGAAGCGACGGATCGACGACATGGCCGCAGTGCGCGCCTTGAAGGTACGGCGTGTGTCCTCGTTCATGATCAGGTCGACGTAGCGCTGGCGGTATTTGGTTTCCTGATCGGTCAGACCGTGGAACTTGTCCGGCAGCGGGCGCAGCGATTTTGTCAGCAGCCGCAGCGTGGTGACCTTGATCGACAGTTTGCCAGTCTTGGTCTTGAACAGCGTGCCTTCGGCGCCGAGGATGTCGCCGAGGTCATAGTGCTTGAAGCTGTCGTAATTGTCTTCACCGATGTTTTCCTTGGTGATGAACAACTGAATGCGGCCATCAGCCTTGCTGCCCGATGCATCTTGCAGGGTCGCGAAGGAAGCCTTGCCCATCACGCGCTTGAGCATCATGCGGCCGGCGACGATCACCTTGACGGCAGCGGCGTCGAGCGCTTCGCCGTCCTGGCTGGCGTATTCTGCCTGCACCGCGTCTGCCTTATGGGTTGGGCGGAAGTCGTTAGGAAAGGCCACACCCTGGCTGCGCAGGGTGCCGAGCTTGATGCGGCGTTCCGCGATAATCTTGTTTTCGTCTTGCGGGACAGGTTGCTGCTGATTGTCTGTCGGCATGTCAGTGTCTTTTTAAATGATGCGGTGAAACGTCTGTGGTGTACGTCTGTGGTACGGCGGTGGCGGGCGTGTTGCGGACATGGTTTGTTTGCGACACGCTTCGTTGCCGAATTTGCAAGCGATTCTGCGGCCAGGCGCCGCTACATACGGCTATATGCGCCTGTTGCAGCTTATACGCCGTGTTTCAGCGAAGCCGCAATGAAGTCGTCAAGATCGCCGTCGAGGATGGCCTTGGTATTGCCGCTCTCGAAGTTGGTGCGTAAATCCTTGATGCGCGACTGGTCCAGCACATAGGAGCGAATCTGGTGGCCCCAGCCGACATCGGTCTTCGAGTCTTCCAGCTTTTGCTGCTCGCTCATGCGCTTGCGCAGTTCCAGTTCGTGCAGCTTGGCTTTCAGCATGTCCCACGCCTCGGCGCGGTTGCGGTGCTGGCTGCGGTCATTCTGGCATTGCACCACAATCCCGGACGGCGTATGGGTCAAACGCACTGCCGAGTCAGTCTTATTGATATGCTGACCACCGGCACCGGAGGCACGATAGGTATCGACGCGGACATCGGCGGGATTGACTTCGATGTCAATCGAATCATCCACTTCGGGATACACAAACAAGCTCGAAAAAGACGTGTGGCGGCCGTTGGCGGAATCGAACGGCGACTTGCGCACCAGACGGTGAACGCCGGTTTCTGTGCGCAGAAAGCCGTAGGCATAATCGCCCTCGACCTTCAGCGTAGCGGTCTTGATGCCGGCGACTTCACCGTCGGATTGTTCCAGGATGTCGACCTTGAAACCCTTGCGTTCGCAGTAGCGCAGATACTGGCGCAGCAGCATCGATGCCCAGTCTTGCGCCTCGGTGCCGCCGGCGCCGGCTTGAATATCGATGAAGCAATTGTTCGGGTCCATCGGATTGCTGAACATGCGGCGGAACTCCATGCCTTCCACCAGCTTGCGCAATTCCTCGGTATCGGCTTCGACCGCTTCTATCGTTTCTTCATCCTGCTCTTCGCGGGCCATCTGGAACAGATCGGTGGTGTCGCGCAGATCGGCTTCGATCTTGGTCAGCGCCAGCACGATGGCTTCCAGCGATTTCTTTTCTTTGCCCAAGTCTTGCGCGCGCTTCTGGTCGTTCCAGACTTCCGGATCTTCCAGTTCGCCATTGACTTGATCGAGTTTCTCTAACTTCGTATCGAAGTCAAAGATACCTCCGAAGTTCGGCTTCGCGACTGGTCAGGTCGGATAGCAGGTTTTGCAGGGAATTTAAGCGTTCGGCTTCCATTTTTGGCTCTTTTGCAATCAAACCCTAAATTATACGCCAGCGCTGTCACCGATGGCGCCGCTGTTTGCGTTTTGCTACGGTTTGACTGATTTTTTTCGGCAAATACGCAAAAATGTGAAGCATCGTCACAACGCGGATATCGATCCGGCAACTCTGCTCTACAATCGTTTGCAGGCTGGATCATTTATCTGTAAGGCTCTGCCTCTTATGTCAATTAAGCCACAATGTGGTCGCCTGAATCTCGATTTGCTATTTTTTCTCGCGCCAATTTCGCTATGCATGATGCTCGGTGCCTGCAGTTTTCTAGCGCCAACGCCAGCGCCGCACGGCCAGGTCAAAGGGGCTTCGGCCAACGGCAGCGAGCTGGCGCAATCCGACGTCAATCGCATCGCCACGCTTGCCATGCGCGACAATCTTGATAGCCTGTACCGCTTGCTCGACAAGTTATATCGACGTAATCCGGGCGAGTGGAAAAAGAGCGCGGTCAGTCGTGAGGCGGCGCTTCAACGCGTGCGCGAAGCGGTCGAGACACGCCAGCCCTGGCCAGAGCTGCAAGGCAAGCACGATGCACAAGCGCTATCGCTGACGCTGGACCCGAATTTGAGTGGCGACCGCGCAGCCGCCTTCATTTACGGCGCAGCCGACATGATCATCGTCGCCCACGGCGGCAAAACCAGTTTTTATCTGATTGACGGACTCAACGCGCAATATCTGTACAACGCCGCCCGCAACATGGAGATCGCGGCCTGGATACTTGGCAGTCGAAAAAATGCCGTCGGCCAGCCGCTATTATTGTCGAACGATATCTCGGAGAGCGAGCACAACATTAGTTTCGAAAGAGAGTTCGGCAAGATCATCGCGCGCATCGATTTGCTGGCAGAATTCACTACCGAAAAATACCGGCGTGCCGGCATCAGCTATGTCCAGAACCTGGTGGGCGGCACCTTCCTGCAGTTTTTACCGGTGCGATGATCATTTTCCAGAATCTCCTTTTTTGTCCGCAATATGTCTCACACAGGCATTCCCGATGTCCTGCAGAAGCACAACATGATCCTCAACGATGGGAATCCGACTCCCGAGTGTCCTTGTGCCGAATGAGGTCAAAATTAGGGCCGGGATTTAATTAGGGTCAGAGTCGGATTTAATTAGGGTCAGGGATTTAATTAGGGTCAGGGATTTAATTAGGGTCAGGGATTTAATTAGGGTCAGGGATTTAATTAGGGTCAGGGATTTAATTAGGGTCAGGGATTTAATTAGGGTCAGGGATTTAATTAGGGTCAGAGTCGAATTAAATGGGGTTTAATCAGGGACATCGTAAAATTATTAAGGCAATAATTCGACTCTGACCCTAATTAATGCTCGACTCTGACCCTAATTAATGCTGACCCTAATTAATTGTCTGTGGCTTCCTGGCTGGCAAAGCCGTCGCTTTAGACCGGCTCAGCGTGTTCAACCATTAACTGCACCTTGGTCACCCCGTTATATTCATTCGCATCCAGGCGGAATGCGACTTTGGCCTTGCTGCCCAATTCATCGGTGTGGCCGAACCAGATCGCATCGTAGCGCGTGCCATTGCGCTCCAGCAGCAGCTTCAAGTGTTTTTCCTTCAGGATGCGTTGGCTGACTACGCGGAACTCGTCGCAAAACAGTGGCGGAGCAAAGCCCTGGCCCCACACCTGGCCATCCATCAATTCAATGAACTGGGTGGTGTAGTAGGCATCTTCCAGCGGGCCGTCGGTTTCAATCACACGTTCTAAGTGGCTTTGTCCAAGCCATTCGCGGCCGACCTTCTCGAAGGCGGCGGCGAAGGCATCGAACGCATCGGCGCGGATCGTCAGGCCAGCGGCCATCGCATGGCCGCCGAATTTGTGGATCAGGCTGGGCGCATGCTTGGATACCAGATCCAGCGCGTCGCGCAGATGGAAGCCGGGAATCGAGCGGCCTGAGCCCTTGATCAGTCCTTCTCCTCCGGGGGCGAAAGTGATGGTCGGGCGATAGAACTTGTCCTTCAAACGCGACGCGACGATACCAATTACACCCTGATGCCAGGAGGCGTCGAAGACGCTGATGGTGGTGCTGTCCTGCGGTTTGAAATCGTCTAGCAACGCCAGCGCAGTATCTTGCATGCCAGCCTCGATATCGCGCCGTTCGCGGTTGATGGTGTCGAGCTGCTGGGCGATAGCCCAGGCGCGACCTTCATCATCGGTGGTCAGGCATTCTATGCCGAGCGCCATGTCGGCCAGGCGGCCAGTAGCGTTCAGGCGCGGGCCCAGCGCAAAGCCGAGATCGAAAGGCGTCGCCCGGCGCGCTTCTCTGCCAGCGGCGCGGAACAGCGCCGCAACGCCCGCGTGCATGCGGCCGGAGCGCATGCGTGTTAAGCCTTGCGCGACCAGAATGCGGTTGTTGGCGTCGAGCTTGACGACGTCGGCGACGGTGCCGAGCGCCACCAAATCGAGCAGCACGTCCAGTTTCGGCTGGGTCTTGGCATCGAACACGCCGCGCTTGCGCATTTCGGCGCGCAGCGCCAGCAAGACATAGAACATGACGCCGACACCGGCCAGGTTCTTGCTCGGGAAGCCGCATTCCGGCTGGTTCGGATTGACGATGACTGCCGCTGCCGGCAGCGTATCTGCTGGCAAGTGATGGTCGGTCACCACCACTTCGATGCCGCGCCGGTTGGCTTCTTCCACGCCGTCGATGCTGGCGATGCCATTGTCTACCGTGACGATGATGTCGGGCGACTTTTCACGTGCGGTCAGTTCGACGATTTCCGGTGTCAGGCCGTAGCCGTATTCAAAGCGATTCGGCACGATGAAATCGATGTTTGCGCCCAGTAGCCGCAAGCCGCGCAGGCCGACCGCGCAGGCGGTGGCGCCGTCGCAATCGTAGTCGGCGACGATGACCATTTTCTTGTTTGCGGCGATCGCGTCGGCCAGGAAGATAGCCGCAGCGTCGATGTGCAGCAGCCCGGACGGCGGTATCAATGCGGTCAGTTCGCTTTCCAGTTCCTTGACGTCAAGCAGGCCGCGCGCGCTGTAGACGCGTGCCAGCACCGGATGGATGCCGCTTTGGCGCAGCCGTTCGGAGTCGCGGAAAGGGTAGGGGCGGGTAACGATACGAGTCATGATGAATGCGCTGGCAGTAAGCCGGTAAGTGATGGCTTGAGCCAGAATTTCTTGATTGAGAAGCGGCTGGCACTCGCTTCAAGCAGGTGGGTGTTGTCGGTGATGTGCAGCGACAGGCTGTCCAGCCGGCCTCGTTGCATCGCTTGCAGCAGCGGCGCGAAGAATTCATCTTCGAGGCCTTGTAGCCGTTGCAGCCAGGCAGACCATTCACCTGTCAGCGTTGGCTCGATCAACTGGTCCAGAGTGAGCAGCGCGTGTTCGGGTTTGGTGGTGATGATATCGGCAGCGCTGGCGTTGACGTAGGCAGTCTTAGCATACTGGCCTAGTCCGGCAAAACCGTCTGGCAGATTGAATACGTCGCGTCGCGCATCTGATGCGGTCGGCGCCGGCAGTGCGGTCGCTCCGCCCCATAGCCACAAAGAATTGACGGCTTGCAGTCCTTGCAGTGCCCGTTGCTCGTTGAGCGGATGCGCAAACCATATCATTTGCACCTCATTCTGCACTTTGCGCCATGCTGCGGCAGCGTCCCCCTGCGGCATCCAGATATCGATGTTGTGGCCGCAGGTGGCATCGGGAGTGGCGGTCAGCAAGCCTTGCCAATCGTCGGCACGGACAAACCAGGTGTTGGCGTTCGCGTAACGTAGCGATTTGCCAACTTCGGCAAACAACGGCTCAGCGGCGTCGAATAAGCTACGAGAATCCGCTTCGGACAGGTTGATCTGGCGAATGTCGGTCAACACAAGATGATCTCGTGCGATATGAATATGGGATGGATGCAGTAGGAACCAGACGCCGTCATCGACAGTCAAGCCAAGCGCGCGCATGGTGGCGCATGCCAGCGCGGGGCTGTTCTGATGATGCTCGGCGTCAGAGCCAGAGCCGGTACCGAAGGTCGGTAACTTGAATTGCGATGCCAGCCAGGCTTCATGCGGCAGGGCTCTGGCAAAATCATCAAACCGGCGGCGATGATGACCGGATTTGACCCGTGTCATCAGAGTGGCGAGCGCAGGCAGTTTCAATTCACGCAATAAATCGCGCGCCAGTTCTGGCGGCGGCAAGCCGAATGGCAATAGGATATCTAAATGACTCATGCCGCGATTGTAGGGCATACCGGAGCATGAGGCGAATTCTTGGTGCCGGGCAGCTGCGCGCAATCGGTCGGCAAAAGAACTACGCTTCCCATAAAATGATGGAATTGCGTTGAGCATCTCGCTACCTTCCATCACGCGCCAGCCGCCATGAACTCATCAAACCTGTTCGCTACTCTGTTCGAATACAAAGCCTGGGCTAACGACGCGCATCACGCTTCATGTCTAGGTGGCGATCGGATTTTTGACGACAACGCGGTTGAACGCATCCTGGCTGGAGACTTTCAAATTGGAGTATCACTATGGTAGAAAAAGTAGCGCACGGCGATTTTTTTGCGCTCCGTGAAACGATCCGAACCTTTGTCGACGAGCGCGATTGGGATCAATTCCATACACCGAAGAATCTGTCTTCCGCGCTGTGCGTTGAAGCTGCTGAACTACTCGAACATTTTCAATGGCTACACAGCGGCAGCCGCGAGGAACTGGGAGCTGCCAAGCTGGAGCAGGTTCGCCACGAGATGGCGGATGTGCTGGTTTATCTGGTGCGGCTGGCCGACAAGCTTGATGTCGACTTGAACCTTGCGGTGGAAGAAAAGATGATACTCAACCGCGCCAAGTATCCAGCGGACAAGGTGCGTGGCGATGCCCGTAAATACCATGAGTACAAGCATCGCAAGGATGGCTGATATGGCTATCGAGGTACTGGCAAGTGAGGAAAGTTGAGTGCGTCCGAATGCGATCGATTGATCTCTGCTTGATAGTCCTCGGCGAAAGAGTAGAATTGTGGGCAGCCGTTCTGCGCCAAAACTCTGCCGTAGCGTTGAGCAGCATGTCCCCGGCAAGATTTGACTTGTATTTTCCTTAAGGAACCTGCATGCATTTCCCCGTAAGAAGAATTGTCGTTTCATTGATTTTTCTCGCCGCTTTTTTCTGCACTTTTCTCACCACTTCCCGGAGCGCTTTTGCGCAAGCACCGAAAACGGTCTTCCTCGAGGACCTCACCTGGACTGAATTACGCGATCAGGTTCAGGCTGGCAAGACCACCATCATTATTCCCATCGGTGCTACTGAACAGAGCGGCCCTGATGTCGCGCTCGGCAAGCACAATGCGCGCGTAAAAATACTGTCGCAACGTATCGCTGAAGGATTAGGCAATGCTTTTGTTGCGCCGGTAATCGCCTATGTCCCCGAAGGTAATACCGCGCCGCCGACATCGCACATGCGCTTCCCCGGCACCATCACGATTCCGGATGAGGTCTTTGCAAGAGTGCTGGGGTCAGCTGCCAACAGCTTCAAGATTCATGGTTTCAAGAATATTGTTTTTTGGGCGATCACGGCGGCTACCAAAACGATGCCAAGAAAGTAGTGGTAAGCTTGAATAAAGCTTGGTCTGGTTCGTCGGTGCGTGCATTTGCGCCGCCAGAATATTACGCCAGCAGCTCGGACGGCTTTGCGCAAATACTGCGCCGGCGAGGTTTTCGCGACGATGAGATCGGCACCCACGCGGGCTTGGCGGATACCTCGCTACTGCTTGCGGTGGCGCCGCAAATGGTGCACCAGGATCGATTGCGCAATGCCCAGAAACCTGGTCTTGCCGATGGAGTCTATGGTGGCGATCCGCGTCGTTCGAGCGCCGAACTCGGGCAGTTGGGTATTGATGCGATTATTTCACGGACCGTCGCGGCTCTCAAGGCAGACACGGCGGCTCGTCAGTGAAGCTCAGAACTTTTTTTGTTGTTTCCTCTTGCATGACGGGATTCATTATGCGTTTTGATGTGCGCCATTTAGTCCGCTTGACGTCGTCTGTCGGCGCTGCACTGGCCGTTTTGAGTGTCGCCTGCATCGCTTGTAGCGCATCCGCGGCACCGGCAATTGCCACGGTGCCGGGCATGGCGCCGGTAGTCAATCCGGCTAACTTGTACAGCGAAGCCGGTGCCGGCCGTTTCAGTCCGGCGGTGGCGGGTGCGTTGCCGCGCATTTATGTCCCCAACCTGCGTTCCAATGATGTGTATGTGATCGATCCGGCTAGCTTCAAGGTGGTCGAGAAATTCAAGGTCGGCTATAGCCCGCAGCACGTGGTTCCTGCCTGGGATCTGCAGACCTTGTGGGTGGCGAACAACGCCGAAGGCAGGCCCGACGGCAGGCTGACGCCGATTGATCCGACCACCGCCAAACCCGGCAAGCAAATTCCCGTGGAGGATCCCTACAATATGTACTTCACCCCGGATGGCAAGGAAGCCATCGTGGTGGTAGAAGCGCACGCCCAGCTGGATTTTCGCGATCCGCATACGATGGCATTGAAATCGAGCCTGTCGGTGCCGGAATGCAAGGGCATCAATCACGCCGATTTCTCGATTGACGGCAAATACGCGTTATTCACCTGTGAATTCGGTGGTCGTCTGGCAAAGATCGACATGGTCAATCGTAAGGTGGTCGGCTACCTGCAATTAGATAAAAAGGGCATGCCGCAGGATATCCGCATCGCCCCCGACGGTAAGGTGTTTTTCGTTGCCGACATGATGGCTGGCGGCGTCTACGTGGTTGACGGCGACAGTTTTACCAAGATCGGTTTCATCAACACCGGGACCGGCACGCATGGTTTGTATCCAAGCCGCGACGAGCAAGTTGTATGTCGCCAATCGCGGTTCGAATAAAATTCACGGTGCGCGGCATGGCAAGGGCAGCATCTCGGTGATCGATTTCGCTACCCGCAAGGTGGTGGCGAACTGGCCGATTCCCGGCGGCGGTAGTCCCGACATGGGTAACGTCAGCGCCGACGGCAAGATGCTCTGGCTGTCGGGCCGTTTCGATGATGTGGTTTATGCAATCGATACGACCAGCGGCAGCGTCAAATCGATCCCGGTTGGTATGGAGCCGCATGGCTTGACAGTGTGGCCGCAACCGGGGCGCTATTCGCTGGGCAACATGCAATAAAATCGAAAGCCTCGGATCAGTCGGATGAATTATATTTTTCGCCGGCGATAGGGGTTTTCGGCATATGTATCGCTGCAGTTAATACAGTTAAAGGAATTTCCAGTCATGAGTTATCACGCATCTAGCAAACATTACGAGAGCATGCAATTCCGTTTTTGCGACCGCAGCGGACTCAAGTTGCCGTTGCTGTCGATGGGTCTTTGGCATAACTTTGGCGATACCACCTCGCTGGCACGCCAGCGTGAAATGGTGCATACCGCGTTCGATCTGGGGATTACCCATTTCGATCTAGCCAACAATTATGGGCCGCCCTACGGCAGCGCCGAAATCAATTTCGGCCGCATTTTGAAAGAAGACCTGCGCCCCTATCGCGACGAGTTGATCATCTCCACCAAGGCCGGCTGGGACATGTGGCCAGGTCCATACGGGCAGGGCGGCGGTTCGCGCAAGTACGTGCTGGCAAGTCTCGATTAGAGCTTGCAGCGAATGGGTCTGGATTACGTCGATATTTTCTATTCGCATCGCTTCGATCCCGAGACGCCGCTGGAAGAAACCATGGGTGCGCTGGCAACTGCGGTACAGCAAGGCAAGGCGTTGTATGTCGGCGTCTCATCCTATTCGCCGGCCAAGACTGCCGAAGCCGCCAAGCTGCTGCGTGACTGGAAAGTGCCTTGCCTGATCCATCAACCATCGTACAACATGCTCAATCGCTGGATCGAGCAGGGTTTGCTCGATACGCTGGAGCAGGAAGGCATGGGCTGTATTACCTTTACTGCGCTGGCGCAGGGTTTATTGAGCGACAAATACCTGAATGGCATTCCGCAGGATGCACGCATCAATCGCCCAGGCGGCGGTTCGCTGAAGCAGGCGCATCTGAGTCCGGAAAATCTGGCGCGGGTGCGCGCACTGAACGAAATCGCCAAGGCGCGTGGCCAAAGCCTGGCGCAGATGGCGCTGGCGTGGGTGCTGCGCGATCCGCGCGTGACCACCACCTTGATTGGCGCCAGCAGCCCGGCCCAGATTCGCGAAAATGTGGCGGCTCTGGCGCGTCTGGATTTTACGGCAGAAGAACTGGCTGCCATCGATGTTCAGGCACAGGATGGCGGTATTAATTTGTGGCAGCATTCGTCGACTGGCGAATAGGTGAATGGGCAAATGCGTTAATCAATAGCAGCGCGATCGGTAGAGATGAAGCGTCCGATCCAGCAACTGCAATGAAGGCATTCATATTGTTTTAGCAGCACACGTAATCGGAACACTGATGAGCATTAGCGCATTTGATTTATTCAAGATCGGCATCGGCCCATCCAGTTCGCATACGGTTGGGCCGATGATTGCTGCCAACCGTTTTGCGGCGCATCTGCACGATATCGGCATCTTGCCAGCCGTGCATGCGGTGCGGATTGAATTGTACGGTTCGCTCGGCGCCACAGGAAAAGGCCATGGTAGCGATAAAGCGGTGTTGCTTGGGCTGGAAGGCAATCTGCCGGATAGCATCAATCCCGACCATGTTGAACCACGCCTTGCGGAAATCCGCAGCAGCAGAACATTGTTGTTGAAAGGTAGTCATCCGATCGGCTGCGTGGAAAAGGAGCATGTATTGTTTTTCCGTCGTGAAGCGCTGCCCCAGCATCCTAACGGCATGCGCTTCGTAGCACTGGATGCGGGCGCAAATGTAATGACGTTGAAGGAGTACTACTCGGTCGGCGACGGTTTCGTGGTCAGTAAGGAAGGGCAGCGCGTCAACTTAGTGCAGGCCGGCAGCATTCAGGTAGAAGGCGAGTTGCCGTATCCTTTTCATTGCGGTGCCGATCTGTTGCGCATGAGTGCGGACAGCGGCCTGACGATTGCAGCCCTGATGATGGAAAACGAAAAGCACTGGCGCAGTGCCGATGAGATACGCGAAAAAATGCTCGGTATCTGGGATGTGATGGCGGCCTCGGTACGCCGCGGTTGCTCTGCCGACGGCGAACTGCCAGGGCCGATGAAGGTCAAGCGCCGTGCTTCTGAGCTGCACCGGCAGTTGAAGGAGCGCTCCGAGGAGTCGCTGGCCGATCCGCTGGCGATGCTCGACTGGGTCAATTTATATGCGATGGCAGTCAATGAGGAAAATGCTGCCGGCGGCAGGATCGTCACTGCGCCGACTAACGGCGCCGCAGGCGCACTGCCGGCGGTGCTGCATTACTACACCAGATTCATTCCCGGTGCCAATCGAGATGGCATCATGACCTTCCTGCTGAGCGCTGCGGCAATCGGCCTGATCTACAAGAAAAATGCTTCTATCTCGGGTGCTGAGGTCGGCTGCCAGGGCGAGGTCGGGGTCGCCTGCTCGATGGCGGCAGGTGCATTGGCTGCGGTACTGGGCGGCACTACCGAACAGATCGAGAACGCCGCCGAGATCGGCATGGAACACAATCTCGGCATGACTTGCGACCCGATCGGCGGACTGGTGCAAATCCCTTACATCGAACGCAATGCGATGGGCGCCGTGAAGGCGATCAATGCCGCCCGCATGGCTTTGTGTGGCAATGGCAAGCATTATGTGTCGCTCGATAATGTCATCAAGACAATGATGCAGACCGGCGCTGACATGAAAACCAAATACAAGGAAACCTCGCGCGGCGGCTTGGCGGTCAATGTGATTGAATGCTGAGCTATCTGTCAACATTCTGTTTGTCATTACTGCAAGCGGCGAAAGATTCGTCTACCATTCGGGTAGAGCAGCGTCATTTGCCGCAAGCCCGCAAATCATCACACTTTCTCTTGGTATTTATCCAGGCACAGATTCGCACGCCGACGACCCGCGCTGATGGATATTGTGATAATGTCGCGACCACGAATTTTTTACTCGCGTATTCAGGAGAACTTTTATGAGCACCCCCACCACCCTTTCTGCGACCGAGCAGGCCCTGCGCGACGCTGCGCTTGAATATCATCGCAGCCCTACACGTGGCAAGATCGCCGTGGTGCCGACCAAGCCATTGTCGAACCAGCGTGATTTGTCGCTGGCCTATTCCCCTGGCGTGGCATACGCCTGCCTGGCTATCCATGAAGACCCGGAAACTGCGGTCGAGTACACCTCGCGCGCCAATCTGGTCGGCGTTATCACCAACGGCACCGCGGTGCTCGGCCTGGGTGATATCGGCCCGCTGGCCGGTAATCCGGTAATGGAAGGCAAAGGCTGCCTGTTCCATAACTTTGCCGGCATCGACGTATTCGACATCGAACTGGCCGAGCGCGATCCAGACAAACTGGTAGAGATTATCGCCGCGCTGGAACCGACGCTGGGCGGCATCAACCTTGAAGATATCAAGGCCCCGGAATGCTTCTACATCGAGAAAAAACTGCGTGAACGCATGAAGATCCCGGTCTTCCACGACGACCAGCACGGTACCGCTATCATCTCCTCGGCCGCGCTGTTAAACGGCCTGGAACTGGTCGACAAAAAGATCGGGGAAGTCAAACTAGTGGCTTCTGGCGCCGGCGCGGCGGCGATCGCCTACCTCGATCTGATGGTGGAATTAGGCGTCAAGCGTGAAAACATTTTCGTGTGCGATTCGCGCGGCGTGATTCACGACAAGCGTGAAGACAAGCTGGATGCATCGAAGCAACGCTATCAGCAAACCACCGATGCGCGCACCCTGGCCGACGCGATTGTCGATGCCGACGTGTTTCTCGGTTGCTCGGCGCCGGGTGTCCTGACGCCGGATATGGTCAAGGCCATGGCGCGCCAGCCGATCATCCTGGCATTAGCCAATCCGGAACCTGAAATTCGTCCGGAACTGGCCTTGGAAGCTCGGCCCGACTGTATCATCGCCACCGGCCGTTCAGACTATCCGAACCAGGTCAACAACGTCCTGTGCTTCCCATATATTTTCCGTGGCGCGCTGGATTGCGGCGCCACCAGCATCACAGAGGCGATGAAGGTTGCCTGCGTGCGCGAAATCGCCGACCTGACCAAGGCCGAGATCAGCGAAGAAGTCGCGTCCGCCTATGTCGGACAAGAACTCCATTTCGGACCTGAATACATCATTCCGAAACCTTTCGATTCGCGCCTGATTTTGCGCATTGCACCGGCCGTGGCACGCGCTGCCGAAGAATCCGGCGTCGCCACACGTCCGATCAAAGACATGGATGCTTATCGCCAGTCGCTGATGCGTTTCGTCAGCCACACTAGCATGTTCATGCGTCCGGTATTCGTGGCGGCGCGTGGCGAGCCCCAACGCATCGTCTATGCCGAAGGCGAAGACGAGCGTGTGCTGCGCGCGGTGCAGATCGCACTCGAAGAAAAGCTGGTACGGCCGATTCTGATCGGCCGTCCGGCAGTGATCGAGGCGCGCATCAAGCGCGCTGGTCTGCGTCTGCAGGCCGGACGCGATTTCGAACTGGTCAATCCAGAAGACGATGCGCGCTTCCGCCAATACTGGGAAACCTATCACGAGATCAAGGCGCGTGATGGCGTCACCCCTGAGATGGCCAAGTCGATGCTGCGCCGCTCAAATACCACGATTGCTTCGCTGCTGGTCAAGCTGGGCGATGAGCTTCCCCCGAAATTTAGTCTTCCATAGGTAACGTAAAATCAACGATCCTTTGGAAAGACCAGCAATGAAGAAGATACCAAAACAGATGTACACGGCGGAGTTCAAGGAGCTAG
>NZ_JBIIVN010000212.1:0-3462 GCF_044339385.1 Collimonas sp.
CAATCAGGTCTTCAGGTTTCTTGTAGTTGGTCAAGCAGGCTGTCCGCCAGCTTGACCAACTCAGGATCGGGCTTGGCCCGTTTGGTGCGTTTTACGTAGGTCATTTTTTCCTCTATGGTGGCAGTGTCCTGCCAAATGACCGTTTACACAAAACTAATTACACCCTCCATCGTCAGGCTTTGATTAAAAAACCCTCTGTGCTTAACCGCTCAGAGGGTTTTTGCTTTGCGTTCACATTTCATCAAATACATCAACTTACCTCAACAAGATCCCCAACAACCCAACAACCCAACAATATTCGCTTCAGCCACCCTCTCCACGACCTCAACAACCTACCGAAAATACACAACATCCACTATCCTTAGATCAATTTTGGTATTCCTGTAATAAAACCACTGTGTTTTTAACCAGTTGTCATGTATGATTCAGTGATTGATATTTAGGCCATACTGCGATGATAGGTCGTCTTTCAGGCATTCTGCTCGAAAAAAATCCCCCCCAACTGCTGATTGATTGCAATGGCGTCGGCTACGAAGTCGGGGTGCCGATGAGCACTTTCTATAACTTGCCGGCTCTTGGCGAAAAAGTTGCCTTGTTAACGCATCTGGCGATACGCGAAGATGCGCACGTTTTGTACGGTTTTGGCAGCGTAGAGGAGCGAAATGTCTTCAAACAGCTGATCAAGATCAGCGGTGTTGGTGCCCGTACGGCACTTTCCATCCTGTCTGGCATGTCTGTACAGGATTTGGCTCAGGCTGTCACTTTGCAGGAAGCTGGGCGACTGACTAGAGTCCCTGGCATCGGTAAGAAAACAGCAGAACGTTTGCTGCTGGAGTTGAAGGGCGAGTTGGGTGCCGATCTGGGGCCGGTAGGTAGTACGCATGGTAACGATGCTAGCGGAGATATCCTGAATGCGCTCGTTGCACTTGGCTATTCAGATAAGGAGGCCATGCTCGCGCTCAAACAATTGCCGACCGATGCGACGGTATCGGAGGGTATCAAGCTGGCACTGAAGGCGCTGTCGAAGTTATAGCGCCAGGACGCGGAATCGCTCTAGAAATCAGGAAGTTTTACTTTTATTGGGATAGCAAAGTTTTTCCTATATTTAATCGCCCGACTCTGACTACAATCCGATCATGAGTATCCAAACCGACGATTTCACAGAACAACGCATTATTGCGGCTACGCCGGCTTCACCTAACGAAGAGGCGATCGAACGTGCTTTGCGTCCCAAGCAACTCGATGAGTACGTTGGTCAGGAAAAGATACGTGACCAGTTACAGATATTCATCACTGCCGCACGACAGCGGCGCGAGGCGCTGGATCACACCCTGCTGTTTGGCCCGCCAGGCTTGGGCAAGACCACGCTGGCGCATATTATTGCACGCGAAATGGGTGTCAATTTGCGCCAGACATCAGGGCCGGTGCTTGAGCGCGCCGGTGATCTGGCGGCGTTGCTGACCAATCTTGAGGCGAACGACGTTTTGTTTATCGATGAAATTCACCGTTTGTCGCCGGTTGTGGAGGAAATTCTGTATCCGGCATTAGAGGATTATCAGATCGATATCATGATAGGTGAAGGGCCGGCAGCCAGGTCAGTGCGCCTGGATTTGCAGCCTTTTACGCTAGTTGGCGCTACCACGCGTGCGGGCATGCTGACCAATCCGCTACGTGATCGTTTCGGTATTGTCGCCCGGCTTGAGTTTTATACGCCGTCCCAGCTGAGCAAGATTGTTACCCGCAGTGCGTCATTGCTCGGCGCGCCGATTGTCGATGATGGGGCATTCGAAATTGCCAAGCGCAGCCGTGGTACGCCGCGTATTGCTAATCGTTTGTTGCGGCGAGTGCGCGATTATGCGGAAGTCAAAGGCAACGGTGAAATTACCAAGGCGATGGCCGATGCTGCGCTGGTAATGCTGGATGTCGATCCGGTTGGTTTCGACATCATGGACCGGAAGTTGCTGGAGGCGGTGTTGTTTAAGTTTGGTGGCGGCCCCGTTGGCCTGGATAATTTGGCGGCGGCTATTGGCGAAGAGCGTGACACGATCGAAGATGTGCTGGAGCCTTATCTGATTCAGCAGGGATATTTACAACGGACTCCGCGCGGTCGTATTGCGACACCAGCCGCGTACAGTCATTTCGGGGTCGCAGCGTCGCGGACCGGGACGAACGGCGAGTTGTGGGGGCAAAATTAATTCGCAGCCGGTGTCCGATGAGGCACAACACCAACCTGCAGAAATGCAAATCTGGGTAGACGCCGATGCTTGTCCGAACGTAATCAAAGAGATTCTTTACCGGGTTGCTGACCGGTTACAAATTCCGTTGATCCTGGTTGCCAATAAATTGTTGCGGGTGCCGCCATCGCGCTTCGTCAGGGCAGTGCAGGTGCCGTCAGGTTTTGATGTCGCAGATCGTGAAATAGTGCGCTTACTGCAAGCTGGTGATCTGGTGATTACCGCTGACATTCCATTGGCGGCTGATGTGCTGGAAAAGTGCGGCCATGCGCTGAACCTGCGTGGCGAGTTTTACACCAAGGACAATATCCAGCAACAATTGACGATGCGTAATTTTATGGATGAATTACGTGCCAGCGGAGTTGAAACAGGCGGTCCGGCTGCATTTAGCCAGAGCGATCGCCATTTGTTTGCATCACAGCTTGATCGTTTTTTACAAAAATATCGCCGCCGTTAAATTTTTCCGATGCCTCGCTATCTATCATTTTCATGGCGACAAGCATCAGGCTTCTCGGGTTATCGATATCGAAAGGGCGGATGTTTAAAAGGCAATAATTCGATGCTTGTATAAAAATTGAACGTCACAGACACTACGATAGTGTTCACTCATAGTGCGCAAATCAACCATGCTTATGTCCACCAAAGCTAACCGTTATGCCCATCAGCTTCTCGACGCCCGCGCTTGCACCACGCTGATGCCTTTGTTGTCAGATGCAGATGTTCTGTCACCGATGGATGGTTACGATATCGGCAAGCGTATTCTGGATGCCAGTATCGGCCAGGGCGCGACCTCGGTCGGCCGCAAGCTGGGATTCAGCAATCGGACCATCTGGAAAAAATATGGTGTTACCAAAGCCATTGAGGAACCTTTTTGGGCCCACGTATTTGATACGACGGTACGCTATGCAGAAGATAACCGCGGGATTCAAAGCCTGGAGGGTGCGCTGCAGCCGCGTATTGAACCGGAAGTGGTGTTTAGCCTCGGCACGACGCCATCGCCGTATGCGAGTATTGAAGAGTTGGCTGATTGTATCGAATGGATGGCCCATGCATTTGAAATTGCGGTGTGCCCATTTCTGAATTGGAAATTCGATGCGGTGGATGCGATTGCGAGGGTGTGCTGGATTTTGTGTAAACGGAATTTCGTTTAATTCGGCTTCATCCGTTCTTCAAACTGGATAGTGAAGCGGTTAAGTGCTCCCTTCCAGTCCCGCAATGGCATCGTCCA
>NZ_JBIIVN010000213.1:0-3441 GCF_044339385.1 Collimonas sp.
TGTTGCCCGCTGAAACTGTTTCGTTTTAATTCGTTCATATCCTGCCTTCGTTGTTCAGTGCAGGATACTCCTTAAACTATTGTCCGGATTTCCGGGTCCACTATAAGAAGCCGGTCCTCTCCCGGCTTTTTGTTTGCCAATAATGATATGAACATAGAACTGCGGCAATTGCGTTATTTCGTCGCTGTTGCTGAAGAGCGGCATTTCGGCCGCGCCGCGCTGCGGTTGCACATGACGCAGCCGCCATTGTCGCAGGCAATCCAGGTGCTTGAGGCTAACCTCGGTACGCCGCTATTTGCCCGCACCAAACGCAGCGTAGCGCTGACAGCGGCCGGCCTGGCCTTGTTGCCGGAAGCGCAGCGCCTGCTGCAACAGGTCGGCGGCCTGCCTGATCTGGTGCGGCGCGCTGCTTCCGGCGCATCCGGCCTGCTTACGCTGTCCTTTGTCTCAACCGCCGATTACAGCATTCTGCCGCCGTTGCTGCGCGCTTTCCGGCAGAACTACCCTAGCGTCCAGATCGATTTGCAGGAAGCCACCAGCGATCTGCAACTGGCGCAACTGATGGCTGGGCGTATCGATGCCGGCCTGCTGATTCCACCGCTGCCTGACAAGGAGAAACTGGCGCTCGACTATCTGCCGGTATTATCCGAACCGCTTCTGCTGGCCGCGCCGACCGGGCTCAAGGCGTTACGCGGCAAGGGCCGGATCGCGCTGAGTTCTGTGGCTGACATGCCGCTGATCATTTTCCCGCGCCGCATCTCGCCAGGCTTCCATGACACCATCCTCGGCTGCTTCCGCGCCGCCGGCCTGACTCCTGATATTGGCCAGGAGGCAATCCAGATGCAAACCATCGTCGGCCTGGTATCGGCTGGCATGGGAATCGCGCTTGTGCCACAATCGGTGTCGAACCTGCAACGCCCAGGAGTCGACTATCGCGAATTACAGGACGCTACGCCGCTGGTCGAGACCGGGCTGGCCTGGCGCCGCGATAATGTGTCACCCGTGCTGCACGCTTTTTTGGAATTATTGAGAAAGAAATAAAACATGCTGATTCATCCGCTGCCTGATCCGATTGCCTTTTCATTGGGCCCGCTCCATGTGCGCTGGTACGGCCTGATGTACTTGCTGGCCTTCATCCAATTTATCTGGGCTGGTCGCATCCGGATCAGACAACCGCATATTGCTGCCGCCGGCTGGAAAAAAGAAGACATCGACGACATGCTGTTCTACGGCGTGCTGGGGGTAGTCATCGGCGGCCGCCTGGGACAAGTATTTTTTTATGATCCGGTCTATTATTTTTCCAATCCTGCGGAAATCATCGCAGTCTGGAAAGGCGGGATGTCGTTCCACGGCGGCTTCATTGGGGTCATGATTGCGATGGCATGGTGGGGACGCAAATCCGGCCGCAAGCTGATGGATACCATGGATTTCATCGCGCCAATGGTGCCGCTCGGTTACGCCGCAGGCCGCCTCGGCAATTTCATCAATGGTGAATTGCCGGGCCGCGTGGTATCCGATCCGTCCCTGCCATGGGCCATGATCTGGCCGAACGTCGACAACCTGCCGCGCCATCCGTCGCCGATCTACCAGATGCTGGTGGACGGCATCCTGCTATTCATCATTCTCTGGTTCTTCTCGCGCAAACCACGTCCGCGTATGGCGGTAGCGGGCATGTTCTCGCTGCTGTATGGCTGCGCCCGCTTCTTCACCGAATATTTCCGCGTGCCGGACTATAACGTCACCTTTGGCGGCATCACGATTTCCGCCGGTCAGATGTTATCAGTGCCGATGATCGTGCTGGGTATCGCATTGCTGATCATCGCCTACAGAAAACCGCTTACCTACAGCGCCCCTGCCGAAGCACCAAAACGATCTGCAAGCTGACCCTGGTAGCGATTGCACATACCGCAGCCTGCATCGCGGGCAGGTAAGTCGCCCCCCCCTGAAGCTACTCTCTCGCCGCTCATGAACGCCAATCTCTACGCCCTGTTCGCCTCATGCTTCCCGCTTGACAAGTCCGCCTGCTGTATTGAAACCCAGGACGGCCAGTACTACACCTGGGACGACATCGAGCGCGCCTCGGCCAAAATCGCCAATCTATTCCACAGCCTGAATCTTCCGAGCGGCGCGCGCATTGCAGTGCAGGTAGAAAAGTCGCCGGAAGCGTTGATTCTGTATCTGGCGACATTACGCGCCGGCTTGGTCTATCTGCCCTTGAATACGGCTTACCGCAGCGCTGAAATCGAATACTTCATCGGTGACGCGGAACCCGCAGTGTTTGTTTGCTCGCCAAAGAATGTCGGCTGGGTGGCGCAAATTGCGTTCAAGGCTGGCACCCAGCACCTGTTCACACTGGACCAGATCGGCAGCGCCGGTTACGGCAGAAATTCCGGCTCATTGCTGGCCCGTGCGATGCATTATCCCGACCAGTTTCAGACCGTTGATAAACAGGCCGACGACCTGGCCGTCATCCCGTATACCTCAGGCACCACCGGACGCAGCAAGGGAGCCATGCTTTCGCACGGCAATATCGGTTCGAACGCTACTGTGCTACAGCAATACTGGCATTGGCAAGCTGGCGACGTACTGCTGCATGCGCTGCCGCTGTTCCATATCCACGGCTTGCTGGTGGCGGCAAACGGTGCGCTGCTGAACGGCAGCAAGATGATTTTTCTGCCGAAATTCGAGGCCGCCGAAGTATGCCGCCAGCTACCGCGCAGCAGTATCTTCATGGGTGTGCCGACCTATTATGTGCGCCTGCTGGCAGATCGCAGCTTGCATAGCGATACCTGCCGCAACATGCACCTGTTCATCTCTAGCTCAGCGCCTTTGCTGGCCGCTACCTTCGCCGAATTTTCGGCGCGCACCGGCCACACCATACTGGAACGCTACGGCATGAGCGAAACTGCGATGCTGACGTCTAATCCATATCAAAGCGAACGGCGCGCCGGCACTGTCGGCCTGCCGCTGCCGGGCGTGTCACTGCGCTTGATGCGCCACGACGAAGCCGGCCGCAGCACAGTGTGCGGCGCGAATGAAATCGGCGATATTCAAGTCAAGGGGCCGAATGTTTTTCAGGGGTACTGGCGCATGCCGGAACAGACTGCCGAAGAATTTACCGCCGATGGCTATTTCAAGACCGGCGACGTCGGCAAGTTCGACCACGACGGCTATCTGGAAATCGTCGGCCGCAGCAAAGACCTGATCATTTCCGGCGGCTACAACGCCTATCCGAAAGAAATCGAAACGGTGCTCGACGATATCGACGGCGTGTTGGAATCGGCGGTGATCGGCGTAGCGCATGCGGATTTTGGCGAAGCGGTGATCGCAGTCATCGTCCGCCTATAGTGGACCCGGAAATCCGGACAATAGTTTAAGGAGTATCCTGCACTGAACAACGAAGGCAGGATATGAACGAATTAAAACGAAACAGTTTCAGCG
>NZ_JBIIVN010000045.1:0-15447 GCF_044339385.1 Collimonas sp.
TTGCACGGCTAGCTCCTTGAACTCCGCCGTGTACATCTGTTTTGGTATCTTCTTCATTGCTGGTCTTTCCAAAGGATCGTTGATTTTACGTTACCTATGGAAGACTAAATTTCGGGGGAAGCTCAAGCAGTACAAACTACAAACCCGTTTTTTGGCACCTTGAATTCTGGCTGAGCCAGTAGGCACTCTCTTATTCGACTGCATTTTCCTAAACCGGACACATTTATTATTGGGAAAAATTACAGCCCCAAAGCATCTTTTTCATGCCCGTATAAGTAAAAAACAGAAAAAAGAACGCGCGTGCTATTCTTTTTTACACTATGCCAGCTTTAGAATGATTTGACTAGACTTGTAGCTTTTTTACCTCAAATTATTTTTAAAGTCAGCCAAAACTGCAGACGAATCGTGCGCGGCGCGACGCAATCGATCATTAATACCCTGCCACTCAGGGTCGCATGGAGGTGCCTCGACGACGATCAGATCGGCTGTGGCATGATCCATAGTTCGCAGCGCCGCATACAGATCATGCGCATAAGCCGGTGCCTGCGCGGCCATCTGGAATTGGGCGCTTAGCGGCGGCAGTTGCGCGGCTAGTCTGGAGTAGGCAATCATGGCCAGCTTTTGTCCGGCTTGATGCAATTGCAGCAGTGTTGCAACCAGTTGATCGGACGACACGAGCAATACCGGCGTGCGTGGCGCGTAGTGGGATTCCAATGTGCCAGAAGCACGCGGTGCGGCAGCGTCGGCAGCGTGCACGGCGACACCGAGTACTGCGGCAATCTGCGCGGCGCCGATATGACCGGGGCGCAACAGCACCGGCCCATGGGTTGCGATGCGCGATAAATCAATGATGGTCGATTCGATGCCGACTTCGCTTTGTCCACCGTCTAATATGCAAGCGATCGGGCTGTCGCCGTCGGTGTCGAACTCGTCGCGCACGTGTTGCGCAGTGGTCGGGCTGACATGGCCGAATTTGTTCGCAGATGGTGCAGCGATACCACCTTTTCCGCCTTTAAACTCGCGCAACAACGCTTGCGCCACCGGATGGGATGGGCAACGCAGGCCGATGGAATGCTGGCCGCCAGATACCTGATCCGGGATATGTGCGGCACGCGGCAGGATCAAGGTCAGCGGCCCCGGCCAAAAGGCAGCCATCAACACCTTGGCCTCAAGCGGGATTGATGACACCCAATAACCAATGTCAGCTTCGGGTGCGACGTGCACAATCACCGGATGATTCGAGGGCCGTCCCTTGGCAGCGTAGATACCCGCTACCGCGAGCGGATTTTCGGCATCGGCGCCAAGCCCGTACACGGTTTCAGTTGGAAAGGCAACCAATCCGCCCGCTTCCAGCTTACGCGCAGCCAGACGGATTGCCGACAGATCGATAAACTGCTGCGTCATTACAGTACGATACCGAGGATGGCACAAGCGGCGGCCAGCTGTTGCTGTGCTGCCGGCAGTGTCGCTGCGATAAAAGTGATGTGCCCCATCTTGCGGCCACGGCGCGGTTGGGCTTTACCGTACAAATGCAGATGCGCGGACGGCAATGCAAGAATCTTATCCCAGGCCGGTTCACGGGCCTGATCGCTGTCGCCTTCGAACCAGACATCGCCGAGTATATTTAGCATCACCGCCGGTGAATGCTGGCGGGTATCGCCCAGCGGCAGACGCGCCATTGCCCGCACTTGCTGTGCAAACTGGCTGGTGACGCAGGCATCCATCGTGTAATGGCCGCTGTTGTGCGGCCGCGGTGCCACCTCGTTGACTACCAGCGAACCGTCCTGCAACACAAAGAATTCAATACACAGCACCCCGACGTAAGCCAGTTGCTCAATGATGACCAACGCTGCATGCTGTGCGCGTTTGGCGGTTTCATCAGAGACGTTCGGGCCCGGGACGGTGGTGGTGAACAGGATGCCGTCGCGATGTACGTTTTCGGCAATTGGGCAAACCACGGCCTTGGCGTCTGCGCCGCGCACCACCAGCACCGAGACTTCATAAGCCAGCGGCAGCATTTTCTCCAACACGCATTCGACGCCATTCATATCGGCAAACGCCTGACGCACCTCATCCAGCGTGCGCACCCGTGCCTGGCCCTTGCCGTCATAGCCGAGGCGGACTGTTTTCAGAATGCCGGGCAGCAGATCGGCCGGAATGTCATCGATATCGGCTGCCGATGCGATCAGCTTATGCGGCGCCGGCAGCACTGTCGATTCTTTGGCGCACGCGGTGAAGAAGCGCTTTTCCAGCATCCGGTCCTGGGCTACCGAGACGCTGGCTGCGGCAGGCGCGACAAAGCTGTGCTGCGCCAGAGTCGCCAGGCTTTGGGCCGAGACATTTTCAAATTCGGTAGTAACTGCCGCGCACAGGGCGGCCATGTCGGCCAACGCAAATGCGTCACTGTAGTTAGCCAGGAAGTGGCGATCGGCGACGTGCCCGGCCGGACAATCCGGCTCCGGCTCCAGCACCGCCACCTTGTACCCCATGGCTTGGGCTTGGTGCGTGAACATGCGCCCGAGTTGGCCGCCACCCATCACGCCGAGCCAGGTTGGCGGGGTGGTGCCCGGTAGGATAGGCGCGCTGGAGGCCAATGGCAGATCCAGCGTTGATGTGTTTTTTAAAGGTTGTTGCATACCACTCATACCGGAGGCAATTTCATATCAAGGGCAATTTGCGTCTGCTTGACGCGGAAGGCCAGCAATTTCTCTGCCAGCGCATCGTCGGTAGTCGCCAGCATGGCGATCGCCGACAACGCGGCGTTGGCGGCACCCGCTTCGCCGATGGCGTATGTAGCGACCGGAATGCCCTTCGGCATCTGCACGATCGACAGCAGAGAATCCTCGCCACGCAAGTATTTCGACGGCACCGGCACACCCAGCACCGGCACGATGGTCTTGGCGGCAATCATGCCAGGCAAATGGGCGGCGCCGCCGGCACCCGCGATGATCGCACGCAGGCCACGCGTGCGCGCGGTCTCGGCATAGGCGAACATCTGATCCGGCATGCGGTGCGCCGAAATCACCTGCGCTTCATGCGCGACACCGAACTCGGTCAGGATCGCAACCGCATGCTGCATCACGTCCCAATCGGAAGATGAGCCCATCACGATGCCGACCAGCGGCTGGCCGGCATTATCTTTAACCACGGCAGCATTGCTCATCATCAGTCCTTCAGAGTTTCGCCGGTCAGGCTGAGCAGTGCTTCACGATATTTGGCGCCGGTTTTTTCAATCACGTCCGCCGGTAACGCCGGCGCAGGCGCAGTCTTGTTCCAGCTGGTGACGGTTTCCAGGTAATCGCGCACGAACTGCTTGTCGAACGATGGCGGCGAAATGCCGACCTGATAGCTGGCGGCGGGCCAGAAGCGCGACGAATCAGCGGTCAATACCTCGTCCATCAGGTGCAACACGCCGTCTTTATCGAGGCCGAATTCAAACTTGGTATCGGCGATGATGATGCCACGCGTCGCTGCGTAATCGGCGGCGGTCTGGTACAGCTCGATGCTGACGCTGCGGATCTTCTCGGCCAGTTCCTTGCCGATGCGGGCTTCCATGTCGGCAAAGCTGATGTTCTCGTCATGCTCACCCATTTCGGCCTTGGCCGCTGGCGTGAAAATCGGCTCGGCCAGCTTGGCCGCCTGTTGCAAACCGGCGGGCAGGCTGATGCCGCAGATGGCGCCGGTGGCCTGGTAGTCTTTCCAGCCCGAGCCGATGATGTAGCCGCGCACAACCGCCTCGACCATGATCGGCTGCAGGCGCTTGGTCACCACGGCACGGCCGCGCACCTGTTCGACTTCATCCGCTGCCACGACCGATTCCGGGGCAACGCCGGTCAGATGGTTCGGCACGATGGCGGCGAGCTTATCAAACCAGAAATCGGACATGCGGTTCAACACCTTGCCCTTGCCGGGAATCGGCTGGTTCATGATGACGTCGAAAGCCGACAAGCGATCGGAGGTGACGATGAGGATCTTGTCATCGCCGACTGCGTAGTTTTCGCGCACCTTGCCGCGACCGAGCAGCGGCAGGGAGGCAATGGTGGATTGGTAAAGGCTTGTCATGGTTATTCCAAAAGTCAGAAAACCAGGTCAAGAAAGATGCCAGCATCATTCTGCACCTGGTAAATTACCGCGCCAGGCCTTGCCTGGCGCGGTTACCACACTGCTTATTAGTGAATATCTTACTGAACGATCTGCGACAGTTCGCCCGTCTTGTATTTTTCAGCAATTTTTTCCAGTGAAATCGGTTTGATCCTGGCAGCCTGGCCTTCGCAGCCAAACGCCAGGAAACGCGCCTTGACCACTGCCTTGGCAGCTTCGCGGGCTGGCTTGAGGTAATCGCGTGGATCGAATTTGCTTGGATTCTCGATCAGATAGCGACGAACCGCGCCGGTCATTGCCAGGCGGATGTCAGTATCGATATTGATCTTGCGCACGCCGTGCCGAATCCCTTCCTGGATTTCCTCTACCGGCACGCCGTAGGTTTCTTTCATGTCGCCGCCGAATTCGCGGATTTCCGCCAGCAGTTCCTGCGGCACCGATGACGAACCATGCATGACCAGATGGGTGTTAGGAATACGGGTGTGGATTTCCTTGATGCGTTCGATCGCCAAGATGTCGCCGGTTGGCTTGCGCGAGAATTTATAGGCCCCGTGCGAAGTGCCGATGGCAATCGCCAGCGCGTCGCACTGGGTCTGCTTGACGAAATCGGCCGCTTGCGAAACATCGGTCAGCAACTGCTCGCGGGTCATCTTGCCGTCGGCGCCATGGTCGTCTTCCTTGTCGCCCATCATGGTTTCCAGCGAACCGAGCACGCCCAGCTCCGCCTCCACCGTGACGCCGATGGCGTGTGAGAACTCCACCACCTTGCGCGATACTTCAACGTTGTATTCGTAGCTGGCAACTGACTTGCCGTCTTCCATCAGCGAGCCGTCCATCATCACCGAGGTGAACCCCGATTTGATCGCCGCCATACACACCGCCGGCGACTGGCCGTGATCCTGATGCATGACGACCGGAATGTGCGGGAATGCTTCGACCGCGGCTTCGATCAGGTGACGCAGAAAAGCTTCACCGGCATATTTGCGAGCGCCTGCCGAGGCTTGCATGATGACCGGCGCACCGACTTCATCGGCGGCCTGCATGATGGCAGTGACCTGTTCCAGGTTATTGACGTTGAAAGCGGGCAGGCCGTAGCTGTTTTCTGCAGCGTGGTCCAGCAATTGACGCATGGATACGAGAGGCATGTTGTACTCCGATAATAAAAATCTGTTTTGCTACCTGGGACCAGGTCACTCGGGTGCATGCGGGACTCCGTTTTGGCGGCCGCGTGCGCCGGGGTGACGCTGTAGCGAAAGGTTTACTTAATTTTAATCAATCATTGATAGCGTTTCAGTATTCGCCGATCTTCATGATTTTCAGCGCATTGGTGCCGCCGATCTGGCCCATCGGCTCACCCCAAGTGACGACCACCAGGTCACCCAATTGCACCACGCCCTTTGACAACAGCAGATTCTGCGCAGCCATCAACACCGCTTCGCGGTCGGTCGATTTGGCCAACTCGAAAGTTTGTACGTTGCGATATAACGCGGCCTTGCGCTGGGTCGCCAAGCTCGGGGTAATGGCAAAAATCGGGATGTCGATATTGTGCCGGCTCATCCACAATGCCGTGGAACCGGACTCGGTCATGGCGGCAATCGCCTTGACCCGCAGATGGTGTGCAGTGAATAGGGCGCCGCAAGCAATCGACTGATCGACGCGGGTAAAACGGGCATTGAGGAAATCGGCGGCCAGCTTGCAGTCTTCCGATTTTTCGGCCTCCAGGCAGATTGCCGACATCACCTCTACCGTCTCGACCGGATATTTGCCGGAGGCGGTCTCGGCGGAGGTCATCACGGCATCGGTGCCGTCGAGCACGGCATTGGCCACATCCGACACTTCAGCGCGGGTCGGCACGGCATTGACGATCATCGATTCCATCATTTGCGTGGCAGTGATCGCCAGCTTGTTGGAACTGCGCGCCATCTTGATCATGCGCTTTTGCAGCGCGGGTACGGCAGCATTACCGACTTCAACCGCCAGATCGCCGCGTGCCACCATGATGCCGTCGGAGGCGTCGAGAATTTCCTGCAAGACCGGAATCGCTTCGGCGCGTTCGATCTTGGCGATCATCATCGGCTTGTGATCGTAGGCTTCGCCGGCCACATTCGCCAACTGACGCGCCATTTCCATGTCGGTCGCGTTCTTCGGGAACGACACGGCGACATAATCGGCACGGAAACTCATGGCGGTCTTTATATCATCCATGTCCTTGGCGGTCAGTGCTGGTGCCGACAAGCCACCACCCTGACGGTTGATGCCCTTATTGTTGGACAACTCGCCGCCGATCTTGACGATCGTATGAATCTCATTACCGATGATTTTTTCAACCGTCAAGACAATCAGGCCATCGTTCAACAACAACACATCGGCCGGGCGCAGATCGCGCGGCAAAGCCTTGTAGTCGAGGCCAACGCGTTCCTGGCTGCCCATGCCGCAATCGGCATCGAGAATGAATTTTTCGCCATTCTTCAACTCGATCTTGCCCTGCTCGAACTTGCCGACCCGGATCTTCGGCCCTTGCAGGTCAGCCATGATCGCAACCTGCTTGCCACAGGCCGCCGCCACCTCGCGCACCAGCTTGGCGCGATCGATATGATCCTGCGCCTTACCATGCGAAAAATTCAGACGCACCACATCGACACCGGCGACGAACATGCGCGCCAGCGTGTCAGCATCGCTCGATGCAGGTCCGATAGTGGCGACGATCTTGGTAGCTCTTTGCATGGACAACCTTTCAGAACAGCATGGGTGAATGTGTAGCGACGCCATCTCCGTCATTGTCGCGAACGCAGGGACGACGGGTTCAACATATTTCTGTAGTTACTTAGTCACGCGTTGCAACAGAATCTCAACCGCCGACAAGGTCTTGCCCTCCAAAAATTCCAGGAACGCGCCACCGCCGGTGGAGATGTAACCGATCTTGTCGCTAATCTGATACTTGGCAATGGCCGCCAGCGTATCGCCGCCGCCGGCAATCGAGAACCCGTCAGAATTGGCAATCGCCAGCGCCAGCGTCTTGGTACCTTCGCCGAACTGATCAAACTCGAATACGCCGACCGGGCCGTTCCAGACTACCGTGCCGGCCTCTGCGAGTTGCGCGGCCAGCATTGCCGCGGTTTTTGGACCGATATCGAGGATCAGGTCATCCTCGGCGACGTCGCCGACATCCTTGATCTGTGCCGCGGCAGTCGGTGAAAATTCTTTGGCGCAGACGACATCGACCGGAATCGGCACCGACGCACCACGCTTGGCCATCATGTCGATGATGGCCTTGGCTTCCGCCAGCAGATCCGGCTCGGCCAGCGATTTGCCGATCTTCAGGCCGCTGGCCAGCAAAAAGGTATTGGCGATGCCGCCGCCAACGATCAGATTGTCCACCTTGTCGGCCAGCGCCTTCAATATGGTCAGCTTGCTCGACACCTTGGAACCGGCGACGATTGCCACCAGCGGACGCGCCGGCTGGTTCAGTGCTTTGCCCAGCGCATCCAGTTCCGCCGCCAGTAATGGCCCGGCGCACGCGACCGGCGCAAACTTGGCGATGCCGTGGGTAGTGGCTTCGGCGCGGTGAGCGGTACCGAACGCGTCGTTGACATACACATCGCACAGCCTGGCGATCTTTTGCGCCAGCTCGTCGCTGTTCTTTTTCTCGCCCTGGTTGACGCGGCAGTTTTCCAGCAGCACCACCTGGCCCGGTGCAACATCAACGCCGTCAACCCAATTCTGTTTCAACGCAACCGGCTGCCCCAGCAGTTCGGCCAGACGCTTGGCGATTGGCGCCAGCGAATCTTCCGGCTTGAATTCGCCTTCGGTTGGGCGGCCGAGGTGCGACGTCACCATCACGGCGGCGCCGGCGTCGAGCGCCTGACGGATCGCCGGCACCGAGGCGCGGATGCGCGTGTCTTCAGTAATATTGCCGGCGGCGTCTTGCGGTACGTTGAGGTCGGCGCGGATAAAAACACGTTTGCCTTGCAACTGGTGTTGCGCGATCAAGTCGCTTAGTCGATTGAATTTCATGACGATCAGACAATATCAGTGAGGAAAAGCGCCTATTTTACTCCACCAGCTCCGGTCAAAACACCGTTTTGCGCGCGCAATCGCTACCAAAAGCCACATTGCCAATACCAATGTTCTACAGAGTAGGCCGTGCCGAATCCGTTACAATATGTGTTGATACGCCTTGAATTTGCTCAATATCTGTAGCGTATGCACCTTCAGTGGCTGAAGCCGGACTTCAGCCAGACGCCGTTGCACCTTAGGCAATTTTTTATTTTTTAACGGAGAGCTAACCATGTCCATGGACGACCGCGACGGCAAAATTTGGAAAGACGGCAAACTGATCGACTGGCGCGATGCCAATATCCACGTCCTGACGCATTCGCTGCACTATGGCATGGCGGTATTCGAAGGCGTACGCGTCTACCAGACCGAGCACGGCGCGGCTATCTTTCGCTTGCAAGAACATACCCAGCGCCTGCTCAACTCGGCCAAGATTTTTCAGATGCAAGTGCCGTACGACCTGCACACCCTGATCGATGCGCAAATCGCCGTGGTGCGCGAGAACAATCTGGCATCGTGCTACATGCGCCCACTGATCTGGATCGGCTCAGAAAAGCTGGGCATCTCGGCCAAGGGCAATACGATTCACGTCGCAATTGCGGCCTGGCCGTGGGGCGCTTACCTTGGCGAAGACGGGCTGGCCAAGGGCATCCGCGTCAAGACCTCTTCGTTCAGCCGCCACCACGTCAATGTGTCGCTGGTACGCGCTAAAGCCAGCGGCTATTACATCAACTCGATCCTGGCCAATCAGGAGGCGCTGACCGACGGCTACGATGAAGCGTTGTTGCTCGATACCGACGGCTATGTCTCAGAAGGCTCGGGCGAAAACGTCTTCATCGTCAAGAACGGCAAAATCTATACGCCAGACCTGGCATCCTGCCTGGACGGCATCACGCGCGATGCGGTATTGACGATGGCACGCGACAGCGGCATCGAAGTCATCGAAAAACGCATCCCCCGCGATGAAGTGTATTGCAGCGATGAAGCCTTCTTTACCGGCACCGCGGCCGAGATCACGCCGATCCGCGAACTGGATAATCGCGCCATCGGCGAAGGCAAGCGCGGCCCGATCACCGAAAAAATGCAGTCAATGTTCTTCGATGTCGTGGCAGGCAAGTCGGATAAATATCGGCACTGGCTGACCGTGGTCGGCAAATAAGCCGGCAGCGGCAACAATTAACCAGAAGTACAAAGTACAAGTAAAAATTACAAGTAGGAAGTACAAGTAAAATCCAGCACAGGTAAATTTGGAGAAATAAATGACTACAGCAGCAAACACGCAAGCCCCGGTTGAACTCGACGGCAAGGACTTGCCGGCGCATTGTCCTAACCCGCTGATGCCGACCTGGTCGTCGCATCCGCGCGTATTCCTGAATCTGGATAGCAGCGGCAATGCCAAATGCCCATACTGCGGCACCCAATACCGCTTGAAACCGGGCGCGGTCGTCAAGGGACATTGAGAATATTGAGGGAAACCAAAAGGGAGCAGTGCTCCCTTTTTTGATTGCAGCAAAACGTTGTCACATCGTTACATCTTCACAACTCGATCCAAATGTGCGCGAGCACGGAGGCAATATGCCGCATGTCAAATTTATGCATGGTTCAGCCGAAGAAACAGAAACCGCGTTTTACGATGCCATGAGCCGGGCCGACATCGAGGCCATGATGGCGCTCTGGGCAGATGACGACGACATCGTCTGCATCCATCCGAATGGCCCCAGGCTGCACGGACATGCGGCAATCCGGGCGGCGTTCGACATGCTGTTTGAACGCGGCGGCGTGCACATCCGGGTGCGCCAGTTGCACATCAGCCAAAACATGTCGACCAGCATCCACAATCTGGTTGAAGAGCTTCACCAAGCCGGCGATAACGACCGTAACATGCATATCCTGGCAACCAATGTCTATATGAAGACCCCGCGCGGCTGGCGCATCGTGTTGCATCACGCCTCGGTAGCTCCCGGCGCGGCGCCGGAAGAAGCGGTGACGACGGCCATGTTGCATTGACCTATTCGCGGCACTGCGCCATTCGTTGTATTGTCCCGTTCATTGTATTGCCCCATTCGTGGCACTGACCACTCCCCCAACATAGGTGTTAACCTGTTCGCATGAGTACCTCCACCTCCCCCGCTTCTTACCTGGCGCCGCTCTGGCTGCCGGGCGGCCACCTGCAAACGATTTATCCGGCGACCTGTATCAGCAAGCCGGCAGTCAGCTACCGGCGCGAGCGCTGGGATACGCCGGACGGCGATTTCATCGATATCGATTTTGTCGACGGTCAGCCGGACCGGCCGCTGGTAGTCCTGTTCCACGGACTGGAAGGCTCTTCCGACAGCCATTACAGCCGCGCCCTGATGGCGCAACTGGTGACACTGGGCTGGTCGGGCGCGGTGCCGCATTTCCGCGGTTGCTCGGGAGAAATCAACCAGGCGCCGCGCTTTTATCATTCCGGCGACGCCGAAGAAATCGACTGGATCCTGCGCCGCCTGTCAGCGCTGCGCCCTGACAAACAATTCAGCAAATTCTATGCGACCAGCATCTCGCTCGGCGGCAACGCCCTGCTGCGCTGGCTGGGCGAATCGCAGCACCAGGCCAAGATCATTGACGCTGCCTGCGCCATCTCCGCACCGCTTGATCTGGCCGGCGGCGGCGCGGCGCTGTCGCATGGTTTCAACATGATCTACACGCGCCCCTTCCTGCGCACCATGAAGAGCAAATCACTAGACAAACTGCAACAGTTTCCGCACCTGTTCGACCGCGAAAAAATGCTGAGTGCGCGTGATCTCTACGAATTCGACAACATCGTCACCGCCCCTCTGCACGGCTTTCGCAACACGGAGGATTACTGGCATCGCGCCAGCGCCAAGCTGGTGATGAACGACATCACCATGCCAACACTGGTACTCAACGCCAAGAACGATCCGTTCCTGCCGCCGCAGCATCTGCCGCCCAAGGCTGCATCCAGCGTCACCCTGGAATACCCGGCACACGGTGGTCATGTCGGCTTCGCGATTGGCGGCCCGCCCGGCCGGCTGGACTGGCTGCCGCAGCGCATGCTGCGTTTCTTGTCGGAGCATTAAACCAGCATGGATCACATCGTCGAACAGGCAATGCGCAAATGGCCGAACGCACCACACTGCTGCGGCTGGCTGAGACTGGACGCACGTGGCGCCTGGCGCATGCGCGATGAGCAAACCCAGCGCCTGCATCTGCCGGGCGACAAGATCATGCATGCCGGACTGGTCGGTTTTATCAACCGGAACTACAACGTAGATGAACAGGGCTGCTGGTATTTTCAGAATGGCCCGCAACGGGTATATGTCGATCTGGAGCTGACGCCCTACATTGCCCATACCGATCCGGCGCTGGGTTATGTGTTACAGACTGGCGAAGCTATGACCGCTATCGACGCCGTCATGCTGACCGACGACGGCAGGTTGTTACTGATCGCACCGGGCAAAGTTGCGGCAATTGACGATCGCGATCTGGTGCAAGCGCTGACAGCGTTGCGGCTGGATGAGAAACTTGCCGGCGACGACGCTCTGTTGGCCTGGATGGAGAACCCGTCAGATCAGGGTAGCCTGACCTGGCAAGCCGCAGAGATCGCCATCCCGGTCTCACACATTGCCACAACCGATATCGAAACACGGTTCAGTTTCGTGCCAACACCCCGGCAAATCTAGTCAAATGGGATCAGAGTTTTTTTACGACAGCCTCATCGTCGTCAATTACTCTGCCCCCCATTTGAGGTAACCACAGAGCGGCAACCTCCGCGTCCCTACTCTTTCGCAGCCTTTACTTCCTCTTTCCAGCGCTCCTGCAACTCCCGCTCGCGCGCATCAATCATCGACTGATCGTAAAACCCCGCATCCGGCGAATTACGCGCAATCCGCAACTGATCCAACGCCGCCGGCACACTGCCGGTCAACACATAGGACTCCGCCAGAGCCATGTGCTGCAGCGCCCGCCTCCCCTGCGCCGAATACGCCCTGGCCAGCAACTCCTGTACATCCGCGTCCTTACGATACAACTGCGCCTGTTCGCGCAGGTAGCTGGTGGCCTCAGTCAGGCGCTTGCTGGCAATCAGCACTCTGGCGTACTGGTGCGCAAATCCGCGCGACAACGGAAACTGCAACTGCGCCTGCTGTACCAGCTTCAGCGCCTCGGCCTCACGCTTGTTGGCCAGCATGATCTCAATGCCCAGATCGGTCAGCACCAGACTTTGCCTGGCTGGGGCGGCGGCGGCCACAGCCTGATTCAGCAACTCTTCTGCGCTACGGTAATCTTGCCTCTTGAACGCCAGCAAAGCCATGCCGTATTTAGCGGCGACGATGTGCTGCTTGGTGTGCAGTTTCAGTTGCGCGTCGAACGCGTATTGCGCCTCGCGCCGCCCTTGTTCGGTATCGTCCTGCAACACCCGCACGCGGGCTCGTATCAACTGAAAATCCAGACTATCGACGCGTTGCCGGTAACGTTGTTCGCGGATGCGCGCCTCGATGTCGGCGATGCGCTCGGTGGTCAGCGGGTGCGTCAGCAAATAAGGTGGAATCACCTCGGAATAATTACGGGAAGCGGTTTGCAAACGGCCGAAAAAAGCCACCATGCCGCTGGTATCGAAGCCACCGGAATCCAGAATCGATAACCCGATGCGATCCGCCTCGCGTTCGGCATCGCGGCTGAAATTCAATTGCCGCTGCATTGCCACGCCGGTACCGCCCATCATCACCGCAGCACCGACATCACCACTGCCGCGCAGCGCCAGCGCGCCCAGCAACATCGAAGCCAGAGCAATCATCGAATCCTGTTTTTGGCCGCCCAGCATCCGTGCGATATGGTGCTGGGCAACGTGACCGATTTCATGCGCCAGCACCGAAGCCAGTTCCGATTCGCTTTGCGCCGCCAGGATCAGCCCGGAATGCACGCCGATAAAGCCGCCCGGCAGCGCAAACGCATTCAAAGCCGGATCGCGCACCGCAAAAAAGAAAAAGTCGAAAGCGGCCTCGCCGCGTACTTCCGGCCGCGCCGCCACCAGCGTCCAGCCGAAATTGTTCAGGTACTCCAGCAGCGGCGCATCGTTCATGTAATCCGGATCGCGCCGGATATCGTGCATGACCTCCTCGCCAAGCTTGCACTCCATCAGCGGCGGCAACGATTCGCGCGCCGCGTCGCCCAATGTCGGCAGATTTTGAACTGCCTGTACAGATGGCGGCAGCAAAGCGCAACACAAGCCGCACACGCTGACGAGCGCGGCAAGCAGTATGCGGCGGGGCGATTGCAACGGTCGGGTCATTGATTAATGGGTAAGGTAAAAGTCAGGATGCTATGCTACTCAGCTAGCAAACAAGTTCGCATCCGTCATTTTAAATCAGCGCCGTTCTTGCCAACCCGGGAATCCCGATTGACCGTAAAATCGTTCCCCGCGTTCGCGGTCAGGACGCTGCTGCTTGCACCACCGAAAGAAAATATCGCCATGACCGAAAATAACTCCGCCACCAGCAAACTGACCCACTTCGATCAAACCGGGCAGGCCCACATGGTCGATGTCGGCAACAAGAACGACACTCACCGCATCGCCATCGCCAGCGGCTGCATCCGCATGAAGGCCGCAACGCTGGCGCTGATCCAGTCCGGCACCGCCAAGAAAGGCGACGTCCTCAGCATCGCCCGCATCGCCGCCATCATGGCCACCAAACGCACCAGCGACCTGATCCCGCTATGCCACCCGCTGGCACTGACACGCGTGACGGTCGATTTCAGCATCGATGAGGCCAACGCCAGCATCGCTTGCAACGCGCAAGCCGAAACAGTAGGCAAAACCGGGGTAGAGATGGAAGCACTGACGGCGGTACAGATTGGTTTATTGACGATCTACGACATGTGTAAAGCGGTGGATCGGGGGATGGTGATTACTGATGTGCGAGTGATGGAAAAACATGGCGGCAAGTCGGGGGATTGGGTGGCGGAATAAATAATTCCATCATCATTTAGCCGCCCGCCACGCCTCAGAAATAGCCCCCGGCCCAAATCCGGGGATGCAATATTGCATCTGGATAGCGGTCTTTTTGCATATTCTGCTCTTCATAAGCAGGCAAATTCAGTATCTCCGACCAGAGTCCATTGAACAGAAAATAAAGCGACGCCAGCAGAATGAGGATGCCGCCTAACCTGATCGTCATCGACAGGCGTACCGTCTTCATCTGCGTCGGCGGGGTCATCGACACCGTCCAGCCCCAGGCGCAGCCGATGTACAAGGCGATCCACAACTGGCTGGTCGGCATCACGATCAAGCCCGACACCAGGCCATCGACCAGAATCGCCACACCAATGGTCAGCCAGGCGGCCAGCGTCGTGTGATTGTTGACATCGTTACTATCCAGATACTGACGTACCGCCAACAGCCTTTTGAATCCAAGACCAATCGCCGCCATCAGGCACAGCAACGCCGGAATTCCCCATTCGCAGCCGATCTGCAACAGCCAATTGTGCGGATGCGCAGCAATTTGCAGATCGCGTCCGTAGTGGGCGAAATGCAAAGGTCCGACGCCGAGCCACGGATGCGCCAGCATGAGCTCCCAAGCGCGCACCCACATTGGCCAACGGCTGGAACTGGGATTTTCACGGTGCGCTCGACTACAGAAAACAGAAAGCCGAACGGCTGCAAACCCAGTGATAGCGGAACCAGCACGTAAAACAGAATATAAATACCGAGGCCGATCAGCGCCGACCACAGCATGATCCGGCACCACGGCAGAGCAGCTTTGCGCAGAAAACCCCAGCTTACCAACACACCTGCCACCAAGCCGATAAAGGTCCCGCGTCCGGCGGTGACAAAGAGCAGCGCCCACCATATTGATGTGACGGCCCAGGCGAATATGTTTGGCTTGGTTCCTGCACGGCGGGATATCAGCAGAGCCAGCAGTGGCAATGTGATGGTTTGAACGTGGTTGAAGAAACGGTAGTTGTCGAAGCCGAAAATCAGACTTGCGTTTGATGGCTGACCGCCCATCGTGACCGCTGCAATATAAAACAAACCTTCTATAAGAATAAAAAAAGAGATTCCAATCCACACAATCGTACTACCCGGTCGAGCAAGACATAGCCCTTGGCCTCCATGTCCGATGCGATCACGCAAGATACTGTAAATAACAGAAAGAAACTTGCCCATTCAAAAAGTGAGCTTCCCCCGAAATTTAGTCTTCCATAGGTAACGTAAAATCAACGATCCTTTGGAAAGACCAGCAATGAAGAAGATACCAAAACAGATGTACACGGCGGAGTTCAAGGAGCTAG
>NZ_JBIIVN010000214.1:0-3400 GCF_044339385.1 Collimonas sp.
CGTTGCACGGCTAGCTCCTTAAACTCCGCCGTGTACATCTGTTTTGGTATCTTCTTCATTGCTGGTCTTTCCAAAGGATCGTTGATTTTACGTTACCTATGGAAGACTAAATTTCGGGGGAAGCTCAGAAGACTAAATTTCGGGGGAAGCTCAGATTGCCAGACAGCGTGTTCATGACAAAACCTTGTCTGATTCGGACACTGCATTTGGCGGCGATGGATAATTTTTTTTATATTTCCGTATTTTGGGCGCTAACAAAAAATGTAAAAAAAGACAGTGTATTCGCAGCGTCTCTTTAGCTGACGATGTATTTAGTGATGTGAGGAAATTGAATGGCAAATATTTGATGTCCGTTTTTGACAAGGTGTTGAGAGTCGTATTCAAACAACGGATCGCCGCGCCTTATTTGTAGGCCAGAATATCTTCTCGTCTCGTCTCGTGCAGAGCCCGAGGCGATCATGGTCGATGCGCCGTCCGGCTAGCTACAACTCGCGTGCAATTCGGTACATGCAGTCGGCCTGGATAAGTAAAACTAAGTGAGACCCGCAACTAGGTGAGACCCGCAAAGTTTACTGTGATTTTTTACGTCGCACATGGAATCGGATATATTGCGACTGCCGCCGACTCACAACTGCAAGCTACCCCGCCATGAATATTGCCGAACTGTTTTTCCTTGCCGCCATCTGGGGCGCGTCGTTTCTGTTCATGCGCGTCGGAGCGCCAGAGTTTGGCCCAGTGCCGCTGATTGCGTTGAGAGTCGGAATCGCCGCGCTGGTATTGTTGCCAGTGATGCGCTCGGCAACGGCCCGCAAGCACATGTACAACAAAGCCTGGCCTCTGTTGCTGGTCGGCGTCGCCAATTCGGCGCTGCCATTCTGCCTTTTTGCTTACTCCACCTTGCATGTCAGCGCCGGCTTCGATTCGATCCTCAATGCAACCACGCCATTGTGGACTGGCCTGATTGCGTTCTTGTGGTTGAAAGTGCCGATGAGCAAGGCGCAGGGACTCGGCCTGGTGGTCGGCATGATTGGCGTCATCACATTGGTATGGGATAAAATCGGCGATGGTTTGCCGAGCGTCTGGCTGGCGATTGGCGCAGTGCTCCTGGCTACCTTGTCGTACGGGTTCGCCATCAACTACTCGAAAATCCGGCTAGCCGGTGTGCCGCCCTTTGTGGTGGCTTTCGGGAGTTAGTTTTTCGCAACCCTGATATTGCTGCCGCTGGCGATATGCTATTGGCCAACTGCGGCTGTCTCAATGAATGCCTGGTATGCAGTGCTTGCACTGGGCGTGCTTTGTACAGGCGTGGCATATGTGATTTTCTACCGGTTGCTGGAACAAGCCGGTGCCGCCTCGGTAACTTTACTGATACCGATCTTCGGCGTCATCTGGGGCGCCTTGTTTTTGCAGGAGCAGGTTACTGCGACCATGCTGCTTGGTTGCCTCATAGTCCTGCTCGGCACTGCGTTGGCTACCGGCAAGCTCAATCCTATGCGTTTGCTCAGGTTATGAGTCATTTTTCGCGCGATAACGGGTTAGGCCGCTCAATCAAGCCGTAAATTTTAGTCCGATAGTCCCACTGGAAACTTGTAATCTGCGGTGCGCAGCGCCTCCAGGTGTGATTTTCGAGGTGTGAAGGGTATTAGAGGCGCGCTTCTATGGTATAATCAAGAGCTAAATTCACTGTTTTCGCGGGCTCGAACCCGTCCTGGATCATGCTTAAAACGCTCTACGACAAACTCTGGGAATCTCACGTCGTCCATACCGAATCGGATGGCACGGCGATTCTGTACATCGATCGGCATCTGTTGCACGAAGTTACCAGTCCTCAGGCATTTGAAGGGCTCAAGCTTGCCGGTCGTAAGCCATGGCGGCTGCCTGCCAATCTCATGGTGGCGGACCATAACGTGCCTACCACTGATCGTGCCCACGGTATTGCCGATCCGATTTCGCGCCTGCAGGTCGAAACCCTCGACGCCAATGCGAAGAGTTACGGCCTGACGTATTTCGGCATGAATGACCACCGCCAGGGTATCGTCCACGTGATCGGGCCTGAGCAAGGTGCAACGCTGCCCGGCATGACCGTGGTCTGCGGCGATTCGCACACATCGACGCATGGCGCCTTCGGCTGTCTGGCGCATGGCATCGGCACTTCCGAAGTCGAGCATGTGCTGGCAACGCAAACTTTGCTGGCTAAAAAATCCAAATCAATGCTGGTGCAGGTCGATGGCAACATTCCCAATGGCGTCACCGCCAAGGATATTGTGCTGGCCGTGATCGGCCAGATCGGCACTGCCGGTGGCACTGGCTATGCAATCGAATTCGCCGGCTCGGCAATTCGTGCGTTATCGATGGAAGGTCGTATGACAGTCTGCAACATGGCGATTGAGGCCGGTGCCCGTGCCGGCATGATCGCGGTGGACGATACCACCCTCAATTACGTCAAGGGACGGCCGTTTTCGCCCGCTGGGCCGCATTGGGAGCGCGCCGTCTCGTACTGGCGCACACTGCATTCCGACCCGGGCGCCAAATTCGATATGGTCGTCACCCTGAACGCCGCTGAGATCAAGCCGCAGGTGACCTGGGGCACGTCGCCCGAGATGGTGGTCGCAGTTGATGGCCGGGTGCCAGATCCAGACAAGGAAAAAGATCCAACCAAGCGTGACGGCATGGAAAAGGCGCTGGCGTACATGACCCTCAAGCCGAACACGGCAATCGAAGACATCCGTATCGACAAGGTATTCATCGGTTCCTGCACCAATTCGCGCATCGAGGATTTGCGCGCGGCAGCTGCCGTGGTGCGCGGCAAGTTCCGCGCTTCCAACGTCAAGTTAGCGATGGTGGTGCCGGGTTCCGGGTTGGTCAGGGAGCAAGCTGAGCGTGAAGGCCTGGATCGGATTTTTAAGGACGCCGGTTTCGAATGGCGTGAGCCGGGTTGTTCGATGTGTCTGGCCATGAACGCCGATCGTCTGGAACCGGGCGAACGCTGCGCGTCTACGTCGAACCGCAATTTCGAAGGACGGCAGGGCGCTGGTGGTCGCACCCATCTGGTCAGCCCGGCGATGGCAGCGGCGGCAGGCATTGCCGGGCATTTTGTCGATGTGCGTTCCCTTTGAACTTGCCATAGAACTGTCACGGAAAGTCTCTAGATGATGAGAAAAGTAGCGACGTTGTGTGCCTTGCTGACTGCTGACTGCTGGCTTCATGCTGTCGGCATGCAATACAGTGCATGGTTTTGGTCAGGATATTCAGCGGGTCGGTGAAAAAATTCAAGGCAAGTTGAGCTTCCCCCGAAATTTAGTCTTCCATAGGTAACGTAAAATCAACGATCCTTTGGAAAGACCAGCAATGAAGAAGATACCAAAACAGATGTACACGGCGGAGTTCAAGGAGCTAGCCG
>NZ_JBIIVN010000046.1:0-15153 GCF_044339385.1 Collimonas sp.
GAACTCCGCCGTGTACATCTGTTTTGGTATCTTCTTCATTGCTGGTCTTTCCAAAGGATCGTTGATTTTACGTTACCTATGGAAGACTAAATTTCGGGGAAAGCTCAATAGCCAGCTCGGCTATTACACGAACTTCGTCAACTTGCTCGATCTGTGCGCCTTGGCGGTGCCGTGCCAGCGCCGCAGCGATGGCCTGCCCGCGGGCGTTACGTTAATCGCACCAAGTGGCGCAGATCGGCGTCTGGCCGCATTCGGGGCGCGAATTCAGACGCTTTTTGCAAGCGTTGTCAACGCAACCGAAGCCGCTGTGAGCACCGTCGAGCCGCTGCCATTTCAGGAGCCGACAGTCGCGCTCGCCGTAGTCGGCGCGCACCTGAGTGGCCAGCCACTTAACTGGCAACTACAGGAAGCCGGCGCGCGCTTCATCGCAGCGACCCATACCGCGCCGGAGTACCGGCTTTACGCGTTGGCCGACACCCAGCCGCCAAAGCCCGGGCTGGTGCGCTGCTGCGCCGATGAGGGGGCCTCGATCGCACTGGAAGTCTGGGAAATCCCGCTACGCACCTTCGGCAAATTTGTCGCCGACGTGCCCGCGCCGCTCGGCATTGGCACCCTGCAACTAATCAGTGGATGCACCGCCAAGGGCTTTATCTGTGAGCCGTCTGCGCTGGCGCACGGCAGCGGCGCCACGGAGATCACGTCGCATGGCGGTTGGCTGGCCTATCTCGCTAGCCGCAATGCCAACTGAAGACTAACGCTATTTCACTCTCAACCAAGGAATTAGACAATATGACCAGCCGCCGCAAATTCATCAAAAGCGCCAGCCTGCTCACGCTCAGCAATATTCTGCCTGTCCAATCGGTGTTGGCTGCACCGCAGACCATCGTCGGCGTGATTTACGTTGGCGCGCGCAGCGACTTTGGTTACAGCCAGGCTCAGGCAAGCGCTGTCAACGTGATCAAAAAGATGCCTCATGTGAAGGTGGTCGAACAGGAGAGCGTACCCGAAACAATCGCCGTGCAGAAGGCCATCGAAGCGATGATCGTGCAGGACGGAGCGACGCTGATCTTCGCCACTTCGTTCGGTTACTTTGATCCGCACGTACTAAAGATGGCGGCGAAGTATCCGCAGGTGCGTTTCGCTCATTGCGGCGGATTGTGGAAGCGCGGAAATCCATCGAATATCGCCAGCTACTTCGGCCATATCGACGAATACCAATACTTAAACGGGGTAGTTGCCGGCCATATGACGCAGAGTAAGAAGCTCGGTTTTGTCGCAGCAAAGCCGATTTCGCAGGTGCTGCGCAATATCAATGCGTTCACGCTCGGCGCGCAGTCGGTCGATCCATCGATCAAGACACAAGTTATTTTTACGGGCGATTGGTCGTTGCTGGTCAAGGAAGCGGAGGCTACCAATAGCCTGATCGATCAAGGCTGCGATGTGCTGACCTGCCAGGTCGACGGGCCGAAGGTGGTGGTTGGGACAGCGGAGAAGCGCGGTGTGATGAGTTGCGGTTTTCACGCCAGTCAGGCCGCGCTCGCGCCGCAGGGCTATCTGACCGGCGCCGAATGGGACTGGGCGACGCCCTACACGCAACTGCTAAGCGCTGCGCAAAGCGGCGCCCCGCAACCGAACATACTGCGCGGCGGTTTGAAAGAGAAGTACGTAAAGATGGCGCCGTATGGCCCGAAAGTAAGCGCCAGCGCGAAGCAGAACGCCGACTCGATCAAACGCAGCATGGAGGCTGGCAATTTTGTGATCTTTGAAGGCCCCATGAAAGATAACAAGGGCGCCACGGCAATTGCCGCAGGGGTGAGCCATGTGCAGAGCGATCGTATCCTGGAAAGTATGAATTATCTGGTGGCCGGCGTGGTCGGCTAAATTTGATGATGGTGTTTGTATGAGATAAGGAGTTGTGATGCGTCCCAACGCGCTTACCGCGAGAGTAATGCTGTGGCTTTGCCCGGTGCTACCGAGCGCCCTGGCAGTGCTCAGCACGTTGCTGCTGTTCTCGCTGTTCCTGCTGTTGCAGGGGCAATCGGCGCTCGATGCGATAGCGCTGATTTTCCAGGGGGCATTTGGGTCGTCGTTCGCCTGGCAGAGCACTTTGCTGCGCGCATCGCCGCTGATGCTCACGGCGCTGTGCGTGGCCTTGCCGGCCCAGGTCGGGCTGATCGTCATCGGCGGCGAGGGCGCGCTTGCATTGGGCTGCATGTTCGCGGCGATTGTCCCGCAGATGCTCTCGCCCGGCACGCCTTGGCTGGTCGCCACGCCGTTGATGGCGCTGGCTGGTATGCTGGCCGGCGCTATCTGGATCGGCGCGGTGGGCGCATTGCGGCAGTGGCGCGGTGTCAACGAGACCATCAGCAGTCTGTTGATGTCGTACATCGCCATTGCGTTGTTCAATCATCTGATCGAAGGGCCGTTGCGCGACCCGGCGAGTCTGAACAAGCCGTCGACCTTGCCCGTGCCGGACGCAATGATGATCGGCTCGATCCCTGGACTCGATATGCATTGGGGCTTGCTCTGGGGCGTCTTCGCATGTATTGCCGCCTGGGTGTTCATCAAATGCAGCATCAAGGGCTTTGCGATGCGCGTGACAGGCGGCAGCAATCGCGCGGCGCGACTGGTCGGCTTGCCTGTCAATTCGCTGACGCTTGTCGCCTGCGTTCTGGGTGGCGCGGCCGCCGGCCTGGCCGGCATGCTCGAAGTGGCGGCGGTGCAGGGCAGCGCAAATGCCTCGCTGCTCGTCGGCTACGGCTATGCAGGCATTCTGGTGGCCTTCGCCGCACGCCAGAATCCACTGGCGATCATTCTCTGCGCGCTGATCATCGGCGGTATCGAGGCCAGCAGCAGCTTGTTGCAACGACGGCTGGATCTGCCCGACGCCACCACGCTCGTTTTGCAAGGATTACTGTTCGCCAATCTGCTCGCGTGGGAAGCGCTCAGAACACACATCGCTGCCTGGCGCGCGAAATTGCAAGCTGCCATGCGCACCGATCTTGCTGTGCCACTGGAGCAGACCCATGCCTGATATCCAATCGCCGATTGTGATCCTGCTGCTGTCGCTGTTCGCCGGCGCGATTCGCATCAGTACACCGTATCTTTTCGTCAGTCTTGGAGAATGTCTCACCGAGAAGGGCGGTCGTGTCAACCTCGGCCTCGAAGGCATCCTCGTGTCCGGCGCGATGAGCGGCTATGCCGCTGCTTTTCTGACCGGCTCGCCATGGGCGGGAGTGCTGGCGGCGGGGTGCGTCGGTTTGCTGCTTGGCTGCCTGCATGGAATCGTATGCTCGTTGCCGCGGGTATCCGATATCGCATTCGGCATCGCGTTGATGCTGTTCGGCACCGGCATTGCCTATTATCTCGGCAAGCCGTTTATTGCACCGCAAGCACCGATGTTGCCTTTCATTAACCTCGGCGCGTGGGCGTCGTCGCCGCAATTGCATAACGCATTACAGATTAATCTGTTGTTCGTCATCGGCGTGATACTGGCCTTTGTTTTGCAATGGGGTCTACGCAATACGCGCCGGGGTTTGGTGCTGCGGCTCGTTGGCGATCATGCCGAGACGGCGCGCGCGATGGGCTATCCGCTGGCGCGCGTGCGCATTGCCGCGACCGCAGTGGGTGGTGTATTCGCCGGTATCGGCGGCGCGTATCTATCGCTGGCCTACCCGGGTAGCTGGAACGAGGGACTTTCAAGCGGACAGGGCTTGATGGCCGTGGCACTGGTGATCTTCGCCCGCTGGCAGCCACTGCGTTGCCTGTGGGCAGCCTTGTTGTTCGGCATCGCCGGCGCTCTTGGGTCGGCGTTGCAGGCAATCGGCTTGACCAGCGGTTACCACCTCTACAACGCCGCGCCGTATCTGCTGACGTTGTTGATCATGATCCTCAATTGCCGTCCGCATCGCCCGCTTGAGGGTGCGCCAGGTGAACTGAGTCTGACGCGTTGACCGTGTTTTCAAGGACATAACAGAAACTCAACAAGGATATCGCCCATGAATCGATTCATTGAAGCTAAGCCCTACCCCTGGCCTTACGACGGCAACCTGCGCCCAGAGAACACCGCGCTCGTCATCATCGACATGCAGACGGATTTCTGCGGCCACGGCGGCTATGTCGACAAGATGGGCTACGATTTATCGCTCACGCGGGCACCGATCGAGCCGATCAGCAACGTACTGCAACTAATGCGTGAGCGGGGTTTTACGATCATCCACACGCGCGAAGGGGCATCGTCCTGACCTCGCCGATCTTGCCCGCCAACAAACGCTGGCGCAGCCGCCGCGCAGGGACCAATGGCATCGGTATCGGCGACGACGGCCCGTGCGGCAAGATCCTCGTGCGCGGCCAGCTGGGCTGGGAAATCATCGACGAACTAAAGCCACTGGCGGGTGAGATTGTCATCGACAAGCCCGGCAAAGGAGCATTCTGCGCGACCGATCTGGAACTGATCCTGCGTACCTGTGGCATCGTTAATCTGGTGCTTACCGGAATCACCACCGATGTCTGCGTCCACACCACGATGCGTGAAGCCAACGACCTCGGCTTCGAATGCACTGTGCTAAGCGATTGCTGCGGCGCGACCGACAAGAGCAACCATGATGCCGCGCTACACATGATTACGATGCAAGGCGGTGTGTTCGGCACGGTGTCTGACTCGCAGGCGTTGCTCGCAACTCTGCTGTCTATATGAGCCGGATCATCATGTCAGTCGCTCCAAAAGCTGTGGGTATCGAAGTGCTGAACGCGAGCAAATCGTTCGGGATGTTTCGCGCGCTCGACGGCGTCTCGATCCGCATCGAGCCCGGTACGATCCATGCGTTGCTCGGCGAGAACGGCGCCGGCAAGAGCACGCTGGTCAAGGGGCTAGTGGGCTATGGCGTGTTTGACGATGGCCAGATCATGGCCGATAACCGCGAGGCGCAGATCGCCTCGCCGCGTCATGCGCAGGCCCTCGGCATCGGCATGGTGTATCAACATTTCACCTTGGCTGGGGGCTATCGGTGGAAGAAAATCTGTTGCTCGCGCACGGGAAATTGCCGTGGAAAATCGACAGAAAAGCCGAACGCGCTGCGCTGCTCGCATTCATGCAGCGCATGCCGTTTCGTTTGCCGCTGGATGCGCCGGTGGCAGCCGGCGAAAAGCAGAAGCTCGAAATCCTGAAACAATTGTATTTGCAGCAGCGCTTGCTGATTCTCGACGAGCCCACTTCGGTGCTCACGCCGCAGGAGGCCGACGAAGTGCTCGGTCTGATGAGCGCGTTGACGTCACGCGGCGAATTGACAGTGCTGATGATCACGCACAAGTTCCGCGAAGTCATGGCCTATGCGGACAATGTCACGGTGTTGCGCAAGGGGGGGGCGCAAGGTCGGCACGAGCGCGGTGGTCAACACTAACCGCGACGAACTCGCCGCCTGGATGATGGGCAGCGCCACGACAGACGCAACCAAGGAAGCCTCTTGGAGGGCGGCTGCTCCTATGGCGGCCGCGGCCCCACGTCATCCGACTGGCGCAGCCGCGCAGGTGCGCCTCGCGTTGCGTAGCCTCTGCGTCGAAGACGATCGCGGTCATACTGCGGTCAACTGTGTGTCGCTAGCCGTGCGTGCGGGCGAAATTCTCGGACTTGCGGGCATCTCCGGTAACGGTCAGAAGGAGCTGGTGGAAGCACTGGTCGGGCAGCGTCGCGTGAAGGCCGGTGACATGCAAGTGGCAGGTAAGGCCTACCACGCCACGCGCGCAGAAATGGCGCAACAGCGTCTCTTTGCGATTCCCGAAGAGCCGCTGAAAAATGCCTGTGTCGCAGCAATGAGCGTGGCGCAGAACCTGGCGTTGCGCAACTTCGACCAATCACCGTTTCGGCGTGGCGGCTGGTGGCTGGGCCGACGCGCCATGCGTCAACGCGCCGCGCAATTGATCGACGAGTTCAAGGTGCATCCGCCACTGCCTGAGCGTGAAATCGGCACCCTGTCTGGCGGTAATGTGCAGCGCACGGTGCTGGCGCGCGAGCTGGGGCAAGCGGTGAATGTGCTGATTGTCGCCAATCCTGTGTTCGGACTCGACTTCGCCTCGGTCGCCGATATCCATGCCAGATTGATGGCCGTGCGTAATACTGGCGCGGCGGTGCTGCTGGTCAGCGAGGATATCGACGAACTGCTGGAACTCGCGGACCGTATCGTGGTGATGGCGCAGGGCGAGTTGGTGTTCGAGACGCCCGCCTCGTGCGCAGATCGTACTGTGCTGGGTCAGCACATGGCCGGACACGGTGATACAGCCGTACCCCAACCCTCGTCGCCAGACGCCGTGCGCCAAGTACGCGCATGACAGCGCGCCGCAGCGCTTGGCAAGGCGGCATCGTCGGCTGGTCGGCGGCGCTGTCTTCTCGCACGACATTGATTGGCATATCCCGGCGGGGCAGTCAATCAGCCGGAACTGGTGGCTCAGGTGCAAGCTGCGTGAGTGAGGCGCGGCCTGGCCTAGCCGTCAGATACAAAGCTGGGTCAGTCTCAGTGCAGCGCACAGTTGGAAGATTGTCGCGGTCCATGTTAGTCTCATGCCCCAACCATAAAACGCCGATAATAAGCAAAAGAGGAGTGTGGCTTTATGAACGACGAGTCAACCAATCCGGTGAAAACTCCAGATGACCCGAAAACCCAGGCAATGCCCCACCTGCTAGCCGCAGCGAATCCGCTTTCAGAGCAGGTATATCAGCAATTGAAGAGCGATATCTTCAGCTTTCGCCTTTTTCCCGGTGACCGCTTTTCGGAAAACGACATTGCGCAGCACTACGGCGTTTCGCGCACGCCGATGCGTGACGGCCTGTACCGTTTGCAACGCGAGGGCTATCTGGAAGTCGGCTTTCGGCGCGGCTGGAAGGTGGCATCGATCAACTTCGCGCAAATCGATCAGTTGTACGATTTACGCATCGTGCTGGAAGCGGCTGCAGTCGAACGCTTGGGCGAGGGCGGCGATATGGCGCACGCAGCCGTCTAGTCGTTGAGGGCGATCTGGTGCGTCGGGCCGGAATTGCGCGAAACTGATCCAGTGAAGATGTTCGGTATGGATGAGGACTTCCACCGTCAACTGATCGCCGCCACTGGAAATGCGGAAATGCTGCGCGTGCATAACGAAGTTACCGAGCGTATCCGTATCGTACGACGGCTCGATTTTCTGAAGTCGCATCGTACCAGCGCCACTTACGAGGAACATTCGGCCATGCTCAACCTGATTGAATCGAGGCGCGTCGCCGAAGTTCTCATCCTACTCCGGGCGCATATCACGCAGAGCAAGCTTGAGGTGCACAAAATCACACTATTGATGCTTGCTGCAGCGCGCGATAGCAAGTTGCCGTTTGTTTCGTGAAAATCACGAATAGAAAATAAAATTGACGCCGCTCCCGCAATCGGCACGGTGAAAACCATCAATAAGGTGAGGCAAGGGATCTCACCGTCGATGGCATCAGATCAGATGTACCGCCTCGATCGGCTATGCGACAAGCACAGCCAGATCAGCCGCGACATCGCGATGCTGCCAGCGAATTGAATCAAGTCCGCCCTATAAGCAGCACCAGCAACGCACCCGAGCCGCCTTCGGCTGCGGTGGCCTGGCAGAATGCCAGCACTTCTTCTTTTTGCACCAGCCAGTTGCGCACCTTGGATTTCAGCACCGGCTCTTTATTAACCGAGCCCAGTCCCTTGCCGTGAATGATGCGGACGCAGCGCCAGCCGCGCCTGGCGGCCAGCCGCAGAAACTCGGCCAGGGCTTCGCGCGCTTCGTCGCGGCGCATGCCGTGCAGGTCGAGTTGCTGCTGGATGCTCCAGTGCCCGCGGCGCAGCTTGCGTATGACATCGGGGCCGATGCCGTTGCGGGCGAAACTGAGGGTTTCATCAGTATCGAGCAGGGTCTCGATATTGAAATCGTCCGACAGCGATTGTTCCAGCGCCGCTTGTTCATCGGCCAGGTGTTGGCGGGCAATTGGCAGCGGACGCGGCATGTCCGGGATGAATTTGGGCGGTACGGCCAGCGGTTTGACGTTGCCAATGCTGCTACGGAAAATGTCGGCATCGTGCCGTGCTTCTTGTTCGCGCCGCCTGGCTTCAGCGGCGGCGGCCTGGCGTGCTTCGTCCTGCGCCTTGATTTCCTTGCGCAGCGATTTGAGGGCACTAAAGTCTTTGATCGGGCCGGCCATGATATATACGTCTGCTAATAATGAAAGGCGGCGGTGTAGGGCAAGCTGCTAGCGGCGACAAGATCGCATCGATACCAGTAGCGCAGTGATGCTGTGGTGCTGTGGTGCTGTGGTGCAGTGGTGTACTGTACTAGCGACGCGTGGTGAGCACCAGGTGCCTGTCCACGCGTCGATCTGAGCTTAGTCTTCCAGGAAGCGCTGTGCATCCAGCGCCGCCATGCAGCCGGTGCCGGCGCTAGTGATGGCCTGGCGATAGATATGATCCTGTACGTCGCCGGCGGCAAATACGCCCGGCACACTGGTCGCCGTGGCCATGCCTTCGAGACCGGTTTTGGTCTTGATGTAGCCGTTGTGCATCTCCAGCTGGCCTTCGAAAATACCGGTGTTCGGCTTGTGGCCGATCGCGATGAATACGCCGTGCAATGTGATCGGCGTGATGCTGCCGTCGGTGGTCGATTTGATGTTGATGCCAGTGACGCCGCTGGCATCGCCGGTGACTTCGTCCAGCGTGTGGTTGTACTTGATGACGATCTTGCCCTCCGCAACCTTGGCGTTGAGACGATCAACCAGGATCGGCTCGGTGCGGAACTTGTCGCGGCGATGAATCAGCGTGACCTTGCTGGCGATGTTGGACAGATACAGCGCTTCTTCAACCGCAGTATTGCCGCCGCCGATCACGGCGACTTCCTGACCGTGGTAGAAGAAACCGTCGCAGGTGGCGCAGGCCGAGAAGCCTTTGCCCATGAACGCCTCCTCCGAGGGCAGGCCCAGGTATTGCGCCGATGCGCCGGTGGCGATGATCAGCGCATCGCAGGTGTATTCGCCAGAGTCGCCAATCAGACGGAAAGGTTTTTCCGACAACTTGGTGGTATGGATGTGGTCGAAAATGATTTCAGTCTTGAATTCTTCAGCATGCTTGAGCAGGCGCTGCATCAGTTCCGGCCCTTGCACGCCGTGTGGATCGCCCGGCCAGTTTTCGACATCGGTGGTGGTCATCAATTGGCCGCCTTGCTCAACCCCGGTAATCAGCACCGGGTTCAGGTTGGCGCGGGCCGCGTATACCGCAGCGCTGTAGCCCGCAGGCCCGGAGCCAAGGATCAGGACGTGGGCGTGCTTGGCTGGTTTGGTGGTAGTCATTGTTGCCTCTGGTAACGGATCTCAAAACAATTGCGGGGCAGGGCCAGGTGGCCGCCATAGCGCGGCCAACGGTGCTGTCCCAACGAATAAGACGATGGATACCTATTTAAAGCCGCGAGTAGCGGATAAATATTGTCAAGATCGTCAAATTGCAGGTAAAAACTCGGTAACATTATAGTCGAGCTGCGCGCCATGCGTGTAAGGTGGATTAAAAATCGGCGCTGAGTGAGCCAGGTTTGGCGTCATCCTGAATGAAGGCATGAAGCGTCGATCGGTTACATTGCAATCAGGCGCATAATTTCAATTCATGCAATTCATGCAATTCATGCAATTCATGCAATTCATGCAATTGATGTTACTAATTGAAATTGTAGTTAATTTGAATTGCAGTTAATTTGAATTGCAGTTAATTTGAATTGCAGTTAATTTGAATTGCAGTTAATTTAATTGCGGTTAATTCAATGGTAGTTAATTCAATGGTAGTTAGTTTAATAAATTCGATTATTTCAATCAACTATCGCTGAATTGAAAAGTGAGCACTTGATGCCGTTAAGATAGACGTGCTTTTGCAGCATGATTGAACAATGACAAAGAGGCAATGACGCAGTAACAATGCGGTGCCAATGTGGTAATAACGCAGCAACACCAACCGGATTTATGACTAGAACAAGCCAAGCCTATACCCGCAACCCCAAGCCGCAGGAGGCGCAGCCGCTGCCGAGCCGTCTGGCGCGGCTTTTGTATGAAGCGCGCTGGATCGTCTTTGCGGTGCTGACAGCCTATCTGGTGATTATTTTTGCCAGTTATTCAAAGATCGATCCAGGCTGGTCCCGCTCCGCCGCCGGCGGCCATTTGCACAATTGGGGTGGGCGCGTCGGCGCCTACCTGTCTGATTTGCTGCTGTTCGTGTTTGGCGCTTCCGCCTGGTGGTGGTGTGCGTTGCTATTCAAGTTTCTGTGGAACGGCTACCGGCGCATTTCGCAGCACTTTCTGGTGGAGACGAAGGTAGAGCCGGAGCATCACCAGGAAGGTCTGATTCGTGGTGCTGGATTTGTACTCATCATGATTGGCAGCATGGGTCTGGAATTTACCCGCATGCATTGGCTGGAGCATCGGCTCCAATTGCCGGGCAACCCGGGCGGTGTGTTGGGGCAACTGATCGGCAGCGGCGCATACTCGGCGTTGGGCTTTACCGGCGCGACCCTGTTGCTGCTACTGCTGTTTGCAATCGGCATCAGCTTGTTCTTTCATGTGTCGTGGCTGACGGTGGCCGAGCGTATCGGTGCCGGGATTGAGAACAGCTTGCTGTGGTTGAAAAATTTCTACGTCGCCCGAGAAGACCGCAAGGTGGGGCAAGTCGCCGCCGTCAAGCGTGAAGAAGTAGTGGTGCAGGAGCGTGCCAAGATCGTCGAAGCGCCGCCGATCCGTATCGAACCGCAGATCGTTGCGGTGCCGAAGTCGGAGCGGGTGGAGAAAGAAAAACAAACCACGCTGTTCCAGGATCTGCCGGATACCAATCTGCCGCCGCTGTCGCTGCTCGATGAGGCGCCGCCGCAGCAACAGACCGTCAGTGTCGAGACGCTGGAATTCACCAGCCGCCTGATCGAAAAGAAACTGTCCGATTTTGGCGTGCAGGTCAAAGTGGTGGCGGCCTATCCGGGGCCGGTGATCACCCGTTACGAAATCGAACCGGCGACCGGCGTCAAGGGCAGCCAGATCGTCGGTCTGGCGCGCGACCTGGCGCGCTCGCTGTCACTGACCTCGATTCGCGTGGTCGAAGTCATCCCCGGCAAGATGTACATGGGCCTGGAACTGCCGAATCCGAAGCGGCAAATCGTCCGTCTGACTGAGATCCTCGGTTCCAAGGTCTACAACGACGGCGTGTCCAGCCTGACGATTGCCCTCGGCAAGGATATCGCCGGCCACCCGGTGGTGGCTGACTTGGCCAAGATGCCGCACTTGCTGGTGGCCGGTACCACCGGCTCAGGCAAATCGGTGGGCATCAACGCCACCATCTTGTCGCTGCTCTACAAGTCCGACCCGAATCAGGTGCGCCTGATCCTGATCGATCCGAAGATGCTGGAGCTATCGATCTACGAAGGCATTCCACATCTGCTGGCGCCGGTCGTGACCGACATGCGCCAGGCCGGGCATGCGCTGAACTGGGCGGTCAACGAGATGGAGCGCCGCTACAAGCTGATGTCGAAGATGGGCGTGCGTAACCTGACCGGCTATAACCAGAAGATTGCCGAAGCCGACAAGCGCGAAGAAAAGATTCCGAATCCGTTTAGTCTGACCCCGGATGCCCCGGAGCCGCTGGAGAAACTGCCGACCATTGTCATCATCATCGACGAGCTGGCCGACCTGATGATGGTGGTCGGTAAAAAGGTCGAAGAACTGATTGCCCGTATCGCACAAAAAGCCCGCGCCGCCGGTATCCACTTGATTCTGGCGACACAGCGCCCATCTGTAGACGTGATCACCGGCCTGATCAAGGCCAACGTGCCAACCCGGATTGCATTTCAGGTCAGCAGCAAGATCGACTCGCGCACGATTCTCGACCAGATGGGTGCGGAAGCATTGCTCGGCATGGGTGACATGCTATACATGCCACCCGGCACCGGCCTGCCGATCCGCGTGCACGGTGCTTTTGTGTCGGATGAGGAAGTGCATCGGGTTGTCGATTATTTGAAGGAACAAGGCGAGCCGAATTACATCGAAGGCATATTGGAAGGCGGCGTGCTGGAAGATGGCACCGAGGGCGCGGTTGGCGGCGCAGCCTCCGGCGGCACCGAAGGCGACGAACTTTACGACCAGGCGGTGGCCGTGGTGCTGAAAAACCGGCGCGCCTCGATCTCCCTGGTCCAACGCCATCTGCGCATCGGCTACAACCGCGCCGCGCGCCTGCTGGAACAGATGGAAACCAGCGGACTGGTTTCAACCATGCAATCCAACGGCAACCGGGAAATCCTGGTGCCGGCGGGGAATGGTAATACGGAGTAATAAACATGCAAAAAAACATGCAAAAGAAAATAACCGCCAGCTTGGTTGGCAACAGGAGCAACAATATGTTTGCCAAAATCAAATCGGGTCGCTTGATCGTCGGTCTGTCTTTTTCGGTCGCCATGTTGCCATCTTTGACCAGCGCCAGCGCGTTGGAACAGTTCAAGTCGTTCGTCACAGGAACGCAATCGGCCAAGGGCGATTTTTCGCAGCAACTGCTCAAGATCGATGCGGCAACCAAGACTCAGAAGGTGTCCAGCACCTCCAGCGGCACTTTTATCTTTGCCCGTCCGGGCAAATTTATCTGGACTTACCAGAAGCCGTATGAACAGATATTGCAGGCCGACGGCGATAAGCTCTACATCTACGACAAGGATCTCAATCAGGTCACCACCAAAAATCTGGGCAATGCGCTCGGCTCGTCGCCGGCGGCGATCCTGTTCGGCAGCAACGATCTGGAGAAGAATTTCATCCTGAAGGAAGGCCAGGCCAAGGACGGCCTGGAGTGGCTGGAAGCCACGCCCAAAGCCAAGGACACCACTTTCGACCAGATCGGCATCGGCCTGCGCAATGGCTTGCCGGAAGCAATGGAACTGCGGGACTCTTTCGGCCAGGTATCGCTGCTGACGTTTAAGAATGTCGTCCGCAATCCGGCCTTGTCAGCTGGTCAGTTCAAGTTCGTGGTGCCGAAGGGCGCGGACGTGTTCGACAGTAATTAAGGTTGGTCGGGTAGGGCCGCAAAACCTGCCTACCCTACACCAGCTTCAAGAATTCCAGCTTGTTGGCGACACTGCGCCACGTCTCATGCCCTGGCAGCGGCGCCTGCGAACGCGTGATCGGCAGCCACGCCGGATGCGCCGCCAGGCGGGCGTTGATTTCGACGAAATGCCGTTGCGCATCGGGCAGATCGATTTCATTGTAGATCGCCCGACCGGGCACTCCGGTACGCACATCGAGCAATCGATACAGTCATCGGCAGCAATCACCAGAAAATTCGGCCCCTGGCGGAAGCAGTCCATCGGACAGACCTCGACGCAGTCGGTGTATTTGCACTGGATGCAGGAATCGGTGACGACAAAGGGCATAGTCTGGCGCTGAGCAGGTGGTGGAAGTGTTGGTGGTCTTGGCAGTGGCAGGGCATCCTCAGCGGACAATCGCCAGCGTCAAACGACGACAACGCGGATGCCGAAAATCGACCTGGATTTTCTCACAATGCGCATTTCCACGCTCAAAGACGTTGCAGTCAACTGCCTGCCGCGGCTGTTGCATAGCCTGCTAGACTATCTGTCCTGTAACCGAGTATATTCGCCGCCAATGCTTCGGTCCTTATTTTTGTCCTTATTTTCGCCCTCATGTCAGATCTGTTCAAAGTAGCACCCACGCCGCCCCTTGCGGAAGCCTTGCGTCCGGCAACGCTGGACGAAGTCATCGGCCAGAGCCATTTGCTTGGGCCAGGCAAGCCGCTGCGTCTGGCTTTCGCATCTGGCAAGCCCCATTCGATGATCCTGTGGGGGCCGCCGGGCGTTGGCAAGACCACGTTGGCGCGCCTGACCGCGAATGCCTTCAAGTGTGAATTTATTGCCTTGTCTGCAGTATTTTCCGGGGTCAAGGATATCCGTGCGGCGATGGAGCAGGCGGAACAGAACCTCGGCATGGGCAAGCACACCATCTTGTTCGTGGATGAAATTCATCGTTTCAACAAATCGCAACAAGACGCGCTGTTGCCCTATGCCGAATCAGGTCTGGTCACCTTCATCGGTGCCACCACCGAGAATCCCTCTTTTGAGGTCAACTCGGCGCTGTTGTCGCGAGCGCAAGTGTATGTGCTGAAATCATTGACCGATGATGAGCTCAAGCTGCTGCTGACCAGAGCGCAAGAGCAAGCCTTGACCCATCTGGAATTTGACGATCTGGCAGTGGATACGCTGGTCGGTTATGCAGACGGCGATGCGCGCCGCTTCCTGAACCTGCTGGAGCAGGCCGACACCGCTTCCCGCGCCGGAAAAACCAATCGGATCACGGCCGAATTTGTGCAAAATGCGCTGACGCTGAATGCGCGCCGTTTCGATAAAGGCGGCGACAATTTCTATGACCAGATTTCCGCTTTGCATAAATCTGTGCGCGGCTCGCATCCCGATGCCGCTCTTTACTGGCTGACCCGAATGCTGGATGGCGGCGCCGATCCGCGCTACTTATCGCGCCGCATTGTACGTATGGCCTGGGAGGATATCGGGCTGGCCGATCCGCGTGCCATGCAGATCGCCAATGATGCGGCGCTGACGTTCGAGCGGCTGGGTTCGCCGGAAGGCGAACTGGCGTTGGGACAGGCTGTCATCTATCTCGCTGTAGCTGCCAAGAGTAACGCGGGCTACAACGCTTATAACCAGGTGCGGGCATTTGTGAAGCAAGACAAGTCGCGCGAGGTACCGGTTCATCTGCGTAATGCTCCGACCAAGTTGATGAAGGAGTTGGGCTATGGGCATGAGTACCGTTACGCGCATGATGAACCCAATGCCTATGCCGCTGGTGAGACTTATCTTCCTGACGGCATAGAAGAGCCTGGTTGGTATCAACCTGTTGCAAGAGGACTGGAAGTCAAAATTGCTGAAAAGCTTGCTCTCCTGCGGAAGTGGGATGAGGAAGCTGGCGAATAATTAAAAAACAAAGAGACTTTGAGCTTCCCTCGATTTTTCGTCTCCCAACAGGTGGCTTTTATGCCGCCTGTTTTTCCTGATGTTGCTCAGTGAGCCTGTCATCTAAATACTGGCAGGGTGAACGATAGCCAAGCGTCGAATGCTGCCGTTGGCGATTATAAAAGACTTCGA
>NZ_JBIIVN010000047.1:0-15152 GCF_044339385.1 Collimonas sp.
GCAAGAAGTGGACGATGCCATTGCGGGACTGGAAGGGAGCACTTAACCGCTTCACTATCCAGTTTGAAGAACGGATGAAGCCGAATTAAACGAAATTCCGTTTACACAAAATCCAGCACACCCTCGGATGTTCGGCTATTATTTCCAAATCCAATACCTATTACCTGTTGCGAACGGCGATCCGCGCGACCGGCAAGACCGGCGACATTTGGTTTCCGGTTTCCTGGACCGTCAGGAAACGTAGCATGGACGTCGGCGGGCTCCGTGTTTCCAAACAGCTTTGATGAGCTGCGAGATCTCACCGCAGCTGAATATCAGCAAACACCAATCAGCAAAACTTGCTGAAGTCCGGCTTGAGCCTTTCAAAGAATGCAGTCAATGCCTCAGTTGCTTCAGGCGCTTTCAGCATCGCCCCGAAATGTTCGATCTCCTGCGCCATGCGCGCTTCCACTTCAGCGGTCTGCGCGCCTTTCATCAAGCTCTTGGTGATGCGGATAGAGGCAGCCGGCAAAGCCACCAGTTTCGCGGCTTGCGCTTGCGCGAATGCCAGTAGCTCTTCCGCCGGGAGAACCTGGTTGACCAGGCCCATGGCGGCGGCCTCTTCTGCGGTGAAGGCTTCGCCCAGCAGCAACTTTTCAGCTGCGCGCTGATAGCCGGCGATTTGCGGCAGGATCAGACTCGACGCCGCTTCCGGGCACAAACCCAGTTGCGTGAACGGCATCGAGAAACGCGCATTGTCAGCCGCGTACACCAAATCGCAATGCATCAGCAGCGTGGTGCCGATGCCGACTGCGGCACCCGCCACCGCCGCCACCATCGGTTTGCTGGCATGGCTGATTTGCCACAGAAACTGAAACACCGGGCTCTCCGTACTATTGGGGCGGTTCTTCATGAAATCTTCGAGGTCGTTGCCAGCGCTGAAAATCTGCGGCTTACCGACAAACAAAATGGCCCGCACCGCGCTGTCGGTTTCCGCATCCTTCAACGCATCGACCATAGTCTGGTACATGGCGGCGGTGATTGCATTCTTCTTTTCAAGGCGATTGAATTCAATCGTCAGGATGCCATTTTCTTTGCTGGTCAAGATATCCATCTGGTACTCCGATTCAGCGCACGCAACGGGCGACGCAAGATTAAGTAAGAGAATACAAAAAAGCCGTGCTAAGGATGGCAGCAAGGCTTTTTTGTTTTTTACGATTGCTTGTGACAATCTGCTGACTTGAACGCTGACTTGAACGCTGACTTGAACGCTTACATGCGCTCGAAAATACCTGCCGCGCCCATGCCGGCGCCAACGCACATGGTCACCATGCCGTATTTTTGGTTGCGGCGGCGCATGCCGTGGATCGCAGTAGCGGCGCGGATGGCGCCGGTTGCACCCAATGGATGGCCGAGTGCAATGGCGCCGCCCAGCGGGTTGACCCTGGATGGATCAAGGCCGAGATCCTGAATCACTGCCAGCGCTTGCGCAGCAAATGCTTCATTCAATTCGATCCAGTCCAATTGATCCTGGGTCAGACCGGCGGCGCGCAGCGCTGCCGGGACTGCTTCCTTGGGACCGATACCCATGATTTCCGGCGGTACGCCGCGCACTGCAAACGAGACGAAACGAGCCAGCGGAGTCAGGTTGAATTCCTTGAGAATTTTTTCGCTGACCAGGATCAACGCGCCAGCGCCATCCGACATTTGCGAACTGTTGCCCGCTGTGACGGTGCCCTTGGCAGCAAATACTGCCTTCAGCTTGCCCAGCGTTTCCATGCTCGACTCGGCGCGTGCGCCTTCGTCGCGATCAACGGTGCGGGTCTTCTGATCGATCTGGCCGTTGGCCAGATTTGGGGTGCGATCAATGATGTCGTAGGAAGTGGTCTCGTCCTTGAACTCACCGGCCAGCTGGCCGGCGATGGCACGCCGGTGCGACTCTACCGCGAACGCGTCTTGCGCTTCGCGCGAGACTTTCCATTGCTGGGCGACCTTTTCTGCAGTCAGACCCATGCCATAGGCCATGCCGACGTTTTCATCCTTGAAAGCGTTCATGTTGATCGACGGATGGAAGCCCATCATCGGCACCATCGACATCGATTCAGCACCACCGGCAATCATTACATCTGCCTCGCCAACACGAATGCGATCCGCAGCCATGGCAATGGCAGTGATGCCGGATGCGCAGTAACGATTGATGGTGACGCCGCCGATGGTATTCGGCAGACCGGCCAGCAGCACGGCGTTACGTGCCATATTCAGACCTTGCGCGCCTTCGGGGAAAGAACAGCCGATGATGGCGTCCTGGATCAGTTTAGGATCCAGGCCCGGTGCTTGCGCCAGCGCCGATTGTATAGCGCGCACCAGCAGGTCATCCGGACGGGTGTTTTTGAACATACCGCGCGGTGCCTTGCCGATAGGCGTGCGGGTCGCCGCGACGATGTAGGCTTCTTGAAGTTGTTTGCTCATTTCCTGCTCCTGATTTAGTCAGTGGGGACAGAGTGCTTTTAAACCCGATCCTGCGATTTTCTTTGCGATGTGGCCGTTTTATTAGGCAGTTGAGGATAGCGCAGCGCAGTCAGTGGTTTCGCTAGACCACGCTGGCTCTTCAACTCTGCACTCAACAAATTAGTTTCGCACCGGCTTACCGGTCTGCATCATGCCCATGATCCGCTCTTGCGTCTTGGGGTTGTTCAACAGTTCAACGAAGGCTTTGCGCTCCAGGTCGAGCAACCATTGTTCATTTACGATGCTGCCTTCGTCCACTTCGCCACCGCAAACGATGTTGGCAATCATGTGGCCTAGTTTGTAGTCGTGGGCGGAGATGAAGCCGCCATCGCGCATGTTGACCAGCTGCGCCAGGATGGTGGCGATGCCGTTACGGCCGACTACCGCAACCTGGGCTTTCAATGGCGGACGATAGCCAGCGTCGAACATGGCGCGTGCTTCCACCTTGGCCACATGCAGCAACTCATACGCATTGAACACGATCACGTCATCGGCTTTCAGGTAGCCCATGCTCTTGGCCTCCAGTGCCGATTTAGAGACGTTGGCGGTGGCCGCATTCAAGAACGAGGTCTTCAGGAATTGCAGGATGTCGTTACCCTTGGCGTCGCTGGCGGCACGCACTGCTGCCTCCTTCAAACCGCCACCGGCAGGAATCAAGCCAACGCCGACTTCAACCAGGCCGATATACGATTCAAGCGAAGCCACCCGTTTGGCAGTATGCAAGGCCAACTCACAACCGCCGCCCAGCGCCAGACCGGCCACGGCGGCAACTACCGGTACGCTGGCGTACTTGAGGCCCATAAAGGCTTGCTGCAATTGCGCGACCATCGGTTCAATCGCCTTGGCACCGCCCGACATGAACAAAGGCAGCATCGATTGCAAGTCCGCTCCGGCCGAGAACGCACCGCCTTCGGCGGCATCGGCGTGCCACAACACCAGACCCTTGAAGTTCTTTTCTGCTTCCGCTACTGCCTGGTTCAAACCGGCGATGAAGCCCGGTCCGATCACGTGCATCTTGGTCTTGAATGACAGAATCAGGACATCGTCGTTCTGATGCCATGCGCGCACCGAATCATCTTCAAAAACGGTGCTGCCGGCGGTCTTGCCGTCGGCCAGGCCTTCGCCCAGCAACGGTGCGCGGAATACCTGGCGTCGGTAGACCGGCAAAGTGGAGCGGGCCACATTCGCCTTCTTCGCTGGCGAGTAAGAACCGTCGGCCGCGTGCACACCGCTGCGGCCATCGAAGACCCAGGCTGGCAACGGCGCATTGCACAGCGCCTTACCGGCCTCGATATCTTCCTTGACCCAAGCGGCGATCTGCTTCCAGTCGGCGGCTTGCCAGATTTCAAAAGGCCCCACGCTCCAACCAAAACCCCAGCGCATGGCGAAATCAATATCGCGTGCGTTGTCGGCAATCGCCTCCATGTGGACTGCGATGTAGTGGAAGCCATCACGGAAGATGGACCACAGGAACTGCGCTTGCGGGTTGGTCGATTCGCGCAGGGTTTTCATGCGCTTGACCAGATCTTTGTCTTTCAAGATGCGTGCCACCAGTTCATCGGCCTTGCCGCCGCCGGTCACATACTCGCCCTTGGCGGCATCAATGCGCAGGATGTCCTTGCCGACTTTTTTGTAGAAACCGGCGCCAGCCTTCTGCCCCAGCGCGCCCTGCTCAATCAGCTTGGCCAGCAGCGGCGGGGTTGCGTAGACAGCGTAGAAAGGATCGTCCTTCAGATTGTCCTGCATGATCTTGATCACATGCCCCATGGTGTCCAGGCCGACCACATCGGCAGTACGGAAAGTGCCGGACTTGGCGCGCCCCAGCTTGGCGCCGGTCAGATCGTCGACCACATCCACCGAGAGACCGAATTTTTCAGCCTGATGCACAGTCGACAGGATGCCGAACACGCCTACGCGGTTGGCAATAAAGTTAGGAGTATCCTTGGCGCGAACCACACCTTTGCCCAGCGTGGTGGCCAGGAACCCTTCCAGCTGATCAAGGATCTCTGGCTTGGTGGCGGCGGTCGGGATCAGTTCCACCAGATGCATGTAACGCGGTGGATTGAAAAAATGGACGCCGCAAAAACGTGCTTTCAGTTCGGCCTCAAAGCCCTCCGACAGCGCGGTGATCGACAGGCCGGAAGTGTTGGAAGCGAAAATCGCGTTTGGCGCAATGTGCGGGGCGACCTTCTTGTACAGGTCGTGCTTCCAGTCCATGCGTTCGGCGATGGCTTCAATAATCAGGTCGCAACCGGCCAGCACATCCAGATTATCTTCATAGTTGGCGACTTCGATCAGCGCGGCGTCATCCTTGTTGCCGAGCGGCGCAGGGCTGAGCTTTTTCAGGTTTTCGATGGCGCGCAGGACGATGCCGTTCTTCGGACCTTCCTTGGCCGGCAGATCGAACAGTACCACCGGAACTTTGGCGTTGAGGCAATGAGCAGCGATTTGCGCACCCATCACGCCGGCGCCTAGCACGGCGACTTTTTTAACGATGAAATTCGACACTTGTTTCTCCTTGCTCAGTCTGTTGGGAGTGTGCGCCCGCGCTGATCGCGTCAGGCTCACCTTAGGGCTTATTTAGAGAAAATCCATTAAAACAAATCTGCATCCAGCGCCATCAGGCTGCCCGCCCCGGAGCGCGCCTGACGAATCAGCATTGCCGTCTCCGGCAACAGGCGGGCGAAATAGAAACGTGCGGTCGCCAACTTGGAAACGTAGAACTTATCGCCTGAGTCTTGCTTGGCCAAAGCGATCTTTGCCATTTGCGCAAAGAAGTAGGCGCACACCAGATGGCCAACTACCCGCAGGTAAGGTACTGCTGCTGCACCGACTTCGTCCGGATTCTGGAAAGCCTTCATGCCGATTTCCATGGTCAGTTTGCTGACCTTGTCGCCGAGGTCGGCGAGCGGCGTGATGAACTCTGAGAGCGCTTCGTCGGCACCGTTCTCTTCAATGAAAGCCTGTACCTTGGCACCGAATTTTTTCAGCTTGGCACCGTTATCCATCAACACCTTGCGGCCCAGAAGATCAAGCGACTGGACGGTGTTGGTGCCTTCATAGATCATGTTGATGCGGGCGTCGCGCACGTACTGTTCCATGCCCCACTCAGCGATATAGCCGTGGCCGCCGTAGACCTGCAAGCATTCCGAGGTTGCAGCCCAGGCATTGTCGGTGATGAAAGCCTTGACCACCGGCGTCAACAAGGCAACTTCATCAGCGCAGTCCTTGCGCACTTGCTCGTCCGGGTGGTTCAATTCCTTATCGAGTTGCAGCGCGACGTAAGAACAGAAAGCGCGGGCGCCTTCTGTATAGGCTTTTGCCGTCAATAGCATGCGGCGCACATCAGGATGGACGATGATCGGATCGGCGGGCCGTTGCGGTGCCTTGACGCCCGACAGGCTGCGCATCTGGATACGGTCTTTGGTGTACACCAACGCGTTCTGATAAGCCACCTCAGTCAACCCCAGACCTTGCATGCCGACGCCCAGACGAGCAACGTTCATGAAGACGAACATCGCGTTGAGTCCCTTGTGCGGGCCGCCGATAATCCAGCCGGTAGCGCCGTCCAAATTCATTTGGCAGGTCGAATTACCGTGGATGCCCATTTTTTCTTCGATGGCACCGCAGGTGATCGGATTGCGCGCACCCAGCGTGCCATCGGCGTTAGGCAGGAACTTCGGCACCAGGAACAGTGAAATACCCTTGGACCCTTCCGGTGCGCCCGGCAGACGTGCCAGCACCAGATGAACAATATTTTCTGCCATGTCATGTTCACCGGCCGAGATGAAAATCTTGCTGCCGGTGATGCGATAAGAACCGTCGTCTTGCGGCTCAGCTTTCGAACGCAGCATGCCAAGGTCGGTACCGCAATGCGATTCCGTCAGACACATGGTGCCGGTCCATTCGCCGGACACCAGCTTCGGCAGGTACAGCGCCTGCTGTTGCGGCGTACCGTGGGCATGCAGGCACTCGTACGCGCCGTGCGACAGCCCCGGGTACATGGTCCAAGCCTGATTGGCAGAATTCATCATTTCATAAAATGAATTATTGATCACCAGCGGCAAGCCCTGGCCGCCGTATTCCGGATCGCAGGAGAGCGCAGGCCAGCCAGCTTCGACATACTGCTTGTAGGCTTCCTTGAAACCTTTCGGCGTGGTGACGGTGTGCGTGGTCTTGTCGTGGTTGCAGCCTTCGCGGTCGCCGGAATGGTTCAGCGGGAACAGTACCTGAGAGGTAAATTTACCGCCCTCTTCCAACACCTGATTGATGATATCGGCATCGATCTCGGCATGCTTCGGCAATTGCTTCAACTCATCTTCTACATGCAGCAACTCGTGCATGACGAATTGCATATCCCGCAGTGGCGCGACGTATTGGCCCATGATGCTCTCCTGATGATTAAATTCCTGATGATTAAATTTATCGAGCTGCCGTCTTGGAAGAGATTTTTTGATTCGTTGGCGAAGATTTCCTGGCTGCTGCAACTTGCTTGGTGTTGCGGTAACTATCGATAAGGCGGTCAAAACCCTTTTGCGCACGCTCAACGCTGCCGGCCTTCTTCAGGAGTCGGGCATCGTGATGCAGCCCGAGAATCAGACCGTACATCTCGTAGACCAGTAGATCTGCATCGGTGTCGGCGCGCAAATGTCCGGCTTCAATTGCTTGCAACGCGCAGCGATGCAGAGCCTGTTGCCAGGTGCAGACCATGCTGACCAGTTGCTCGCGGATTGCGCCAGGACGGTCATCGTATTCGACCGCGCCGCTGATATAGATACAACCTGAGGCGATTTCAATCGTCACCTGCCTGATCCAGCGCGCGAACATGGCTTCCAGGCGCGGCAGGCCGCGCGCTTCCTTGATGCTCGGATAGAACACTTCTTGCTCGAACTGACGGTGATACAACTTCACCACTTCGATCTGCAGATCCTCACGCGAGCCGAAATGCACAAACACGCCAGATTTGCTCATGCTCATCTTTTCAGCCAGCAGACCAATCGTCAAGCCTTCAAGGCTGGCCAGAGTAATGGCGACATCGAGAATCGCTGCGCGGGTCATTTCGCCCTTGCGCATGAATTTCGGCGGGCGGCGTGTCGATGATTGAATATAACACAATAGTCCTGTCTGTATCGGGTTAAAGTTGGAGCTGAAATTGGCATTGGAGCTGGCGTTTGCTTGCTTGCTGATTACTGCCAGCAAGAATGCGAACGCTCGTACTATTATGCACCAGAATCGAAATGTCAAACAGCGACTTAGAGCGTGGGTTCTACCGAGAACCCGTTCGACATTCCTTGCTGGACGATTTGTACGGCCCGGCTGGCGCGAAGGCTGGCGCTGCGGGCGTGAAAAGTGTTGTGGGGTTTGACACTGCGTCGAAAAACAAGCGGCGACGATAGTAAATCAATGTCAAATGGGTAATTCAGGATTGCGCCTTGTCTAGCAAGCGGCGGTCGCGCTTGGTCGGCCGGCCCTTGATTTCAATAGTCGGCTCGCGGAAAAACTTACGGTCTTCGGCCAGCTTCCCGCGCAGAGCAATACTACCTTCCGTTTCGCGGTAAAGCGTCTGTGCAATCGCTGCTGCACTGCGCGTAGCGGTCAGTAACAGCACTTCAACTTCCCATGTCCCGGCACCGTTATCGATCGTCAGCATGTCGCCAACCTTCAGATTGCGCGCCGGCTTGGTACGCTCATCGTTCACGCGTATCTTGCCGCTATCGACGGCATCGCTGGCGAGTGTGCGTGTCTTGAAAAATCGCGCGGCCCAAAGCCACTTGTCGACGCGTACCGCCTCAACCGTCTTGGATACTGTTTGACTCATGCGTTACTCCCCGCTGGCTGCACCGGCTGTGCGATTACACAGGGTTATCGATATCGATGAACTGATACGCCAAACCGAAATGTTCAGCCAGATGCTTACCCAGCGCCTGCACGCCGTAACGTTCGGTCGCATGATGTCCGGCCGCCAGGTAGGCGACGCCGCTTTCGCGGGCCAGATGAACGGTTGGTTCAGAAATTTCGTCGCTGATATAAACTCCGGCGGCGGCAATAGCGTCACTCAGCAGATTTTGTGCGGCACCGGTACACCAAGCCACTCGCGCCAACGCCTGATCCGGATCGCCGATCAGCACTGGCACCCGCTTTAGTTGATGTTCGATCACCTTGGCCAGATCGCCGACCGTGCGTATCGCGGCATCGCTGACATTGCCGAGCCAACCCAGATTATCGTCGCCGAAGCGCCCGTTCGGGGTCAAGCCAAGTTGCTGCGCCAACTGGGCATTGTTGCCGTAAAGCGGATGCGAATCGAGCGGTAAATGGTAGGCAAACAAATTGATGTCATGTGCCAGCAGCAACTTCAGACGCTTGTGTTTTGTGCCGATCACACGCGCGTCCTCACCGCGCCAGAAGTAACCGTGATGCACCAGAATCGCATCCGCACCGCTCTCCAGCGCGGCTTCCAGCAAGGCCTGGCTGGCGGTGACCCCCGTCACCAGTCGGCTAATTTCGTGGCGCCCTTCCACCTGCAAGCCATTTGGGCAATAATCTCGGAACTGTGTAATATTTAATGCTCCGGCAAGATATGTTGCCATTTCAGTGCGACTTACCGACTTTTGACTCATTTAAAGACTCCCACTATGCGACGTTTCTGGCTGTTATTTGCGCAAACCGTAACCATCGGTTTAGCGATCTGGTTCATTGTAACGACCTTGAAGCCCGACTGGGCAACCGGATCGCTGACAAGCTCGCGTCTTCATATCGCAGCGGCGAAAGTGCCGTTGCAGGAAGTCGCGCCGGGGACGCCGACACCGGGCTCTTACCGCGACGCCTCGCATCGGGCGATGCCCTCAGTGGTGAACATCTTCACCAGCAAGGATGCCAAGCCGAGCGTGCCGCCACAGGTGCTGGAAGACCCGCTGCTGAGAAAGTTCTTCGGCGATCGCGGCGATGACTCGGATGAGAAGCAATCCAGTCTCGGTTCGGGCGTGGTAGTCAGTTCGCAAGGCTACATCCTGACCAATAATCATGTGATTGAATCGGCCGACGAGATCGAGGTGGCATTGGCCGACGGCCGCACCGCAACCGCCACAGTAGTTGGCGCGGATCCGGAAACCGATCTGGCGGTGATCAAAATCGATCTGCCGAATCTGCCGGCGATCACGCTCGGCCATGCCGATCAAGCCAGCGTCGGTGATGTGGTACTGGCGATTGGTAATCCGTTTGGTGTCGGCCAGACAGTCACCATGGGCATCATTTCTGCGCTGGGCCGCAACCATCTCGGTATCAATACGTTCGAGAACTTCATCCAGACCGATGCCGCAATCAACCCTGGCAACTCGGGCGGCGCGCTGGTCGATACCAACGGCAACCTGCTTGGCATCAATACCGCCATTTATTCACGTACTGGCGGCTCGCTTGGTATTGGCTTTGCGATTCCGGTGACGACCGCCAAGACCGTCATGGAATCGATCATCAATACCGGCCACGTTGTGCGCGGCTACATCGGCGTTGAACCACAGGACATCACGCCAGAACTGGCGGAGAGTTTCGGCCTGACCCGCAAGACCGGCGCCATCATTGCCGGCGTATTGAAAAACGGCCCGGCCGACAAGGCCGGCCTGAAGCCGGGCGACATTCTGGTGGCGGTAGAAGGCAAGCCAATTAACGACACCACCGACATGATGAATCAAATTGCGCAGCTGCAGCCCGGCACCAAGGCCAAGCTGACCGTATTGCGCAAAACGCAGGAATCGACACTGGAGGCGATCGTCGGCAAACGACCGCCGGTGAAGCGTCAGGTAGAGTCGGAATAAGGGGGCAGCAATGCACGTACGCGACCTCACGCAATACCTTGCTGAACTATCGGAAAACAACAACCGCGCCTGGTTCGTGATGAATAAGCCGCGCTACGATATCCTGCGCGCCGAGTTCCTCGAACTGGTGATCCGCCTGATTGCAGAGATCAGCAAGTTCGATCCGGCAATCGCCAGTTGCAATCCGAAGAAAGCGCTGTTCAGGATCAATCGGGATATGCGTTTTTCGCACGACAAGAGTCCGTATAAGACACACTTCTCAGCCTCCATCACCGCCAGCGGCCTGAAGAAACCGAGCCAGGGCGGCGGCCCGGCTTATTACTTCCACATCGATGCCAGCGGCCATTTGCTGGTGGCGGGTGGCGAATATATGCCGCCATCGGATCGGCTGCGGGCGATTCGCCGCCGCATCGTCGATGACGCCAGCGGTTTCGGCAAGCTGCTGAAAAACAAAAAAATGATGGGGACTTACGGCGACCTGCAAACGGCAGACCAATTGACCCGTCCACCCAAGGGCTTCGACGCCGACCTGCCGCACATCGAATATATCAGGCTGAAGAATTTCATCGTCTGGAAAGAACAGCCGCTGAAGAAGATGCTGTCGGACGCGTTGGAAAAGGAGTTGGTGAACAGCTTCAAGGATGCGTTTCCGCTGGTTAGCTGGCTACGCCAGATCAAGACGCCGATCGAAGAATAGCGGCGGCAGACAAGAATAGCCCCGGCAAATTTCAACGCCGGGCGCTATGCGGGCGAGACAACAACACGTCAGATTGTCTCTTCCGACTCGGTCGGCGCCTGCGTCGCCTTGACAAACAGCGGTGCGACAAACAAACCGACCTCGTACAGCAGGCATAACGGCACAGCGAGCAAGAGCTGGCTCATGATGTCGGGCGGTGTTACCACCGCAGCGACTACGAACGCGCCGACGATCACATACGGCCGGATGGATTTGAGTTTGTCCAGCGAGACCAAGCCCATGCGCACCAGCACAATCACGACGATCGGCACTTCGAAGGTCATGCCGAAGGCGATGAACATGGTCATCACGAAATCGAAGTAATTGTCGATGTCCGGCGTGACCGAAATCGAGGCCGGCGCGACCTTGTTGATGAAGTGGAAAATCACGCCGAACACCAGGAAGTAACAGAACGCGACGCCGCCGATGAACAGCAAAGAGGATGACACTACCAGCGGTGCAATGAGTTTCTTCTCGTGGGCGTAAAGACCAGGCGCGATGAACGCCCACAACTGGTACAACACCCAAGGCAAGGCGATGACGAAGGCAACCAGCAACGTCACCTTGACCGGGATCAGGAATGGCGTGATGACGCCGGTGGCAATCATCTTGCTACCGTGTGGCAAGGCGCTAAGCATCGGCGCTGCCAGGAAGTCATAAATATTGGCAGACCACGGCATCAGGCACAGGAATACCACGATAATCGCGATCGAGGCTTTCATGATGCGATTGCGCAATTCGACCAAATGCGAAATGAAAGTCTCTTCTACGCCGGTTTTCTGTTCTTCAGTCATGGGTACATGGTGTGTTACAAGCAGGCGAGATTGCCGATGCGCCTGCGGCTATCGATAGCCGGCCACTGCAGGCGGGAACGAGACCCTGGCTCATGAAAAAAATGAACCGGAAGCCTTACCTTGGCCGGCAGGGCGATATTTGGCGACACGGGCGGCACCCGATAGCACGCTGGCGCGGTAGCCGTTCTGTTGCTTGTACCAGGCCGGAATTGCGCTGTTGCGCGCCAGCTTTTTCTTGCGAAAACTCTTGGCCTTGACAGCCAGCTGCTCAACCTTCGGGTGATCCGCCGCGTAGGCGCTGCCATCGCTGATGGCAGCGGCATCATGATCCCATGCAGCTTCCAGTGAACTCTTCGTATCGGCTACGCTTTTCGAAATGCTTTGCTCGAAATCGCCGGCGGCTTCCTGCACGTCCTGCTGCATCTTGCGCAACTCTTCCAGCTCGATCTCGCGGCTGACTTCCGATTTCACGTCATTGATATAGCGTTGCGCGCGACCAAACAACGAGCCCGCCATGCGTGCCACGGTCGGCAGTTTTTCAGGGCCGATCACAACCAGTGCGACGACGCCAATCAGTGCGAGTTTAGTAAGACCAATATCGATCATGGGAGGCTAGCGGCCAAGGTTCGGGAGCCGGCACGACAGCGCCGGCCAGGCCAAATCAGTTGCCGGACTTATCCTTTTCTTTAGCTGTTACATCGATAGCGGCCTTATCTGCCTCGGATTTTTCTTCCTCACCCTTGACGCCGTCCTTGAAACCCTTGACCGCCTTGCCCAGGTCGGAACCCATATTGCCGATTTTCTTGGTGCCGAAAACCAACATTACGATGACCAGTACAATCAGCCAGTGCCAAATACTAAATGAACCCATTTTTTCTCCTCGCCGGACATCCTCTGTACCGGCCTATTAAGTCAAATTAACTGTCAAATCCTTAGGAGACATCAAAAAACCTGCTGCCCGCTGCAAGCCCGACACTGCAATGCTTGCCGTACTCTACTCCGCTACGGTTACGCTGCTCCTGCCGGGATTGCAGATCAGCTCTGCGTGTTCCTCCCCTACCTACTTCCATTGGCAACGCTCATCATCCGTCTCATCCGCATCAGGGCAAGCCGCGCCAAGGCCGCGGCCCGCCAATGACGTGCATGTGCAAATGGTACACCTCCTGGCGACCGTCGGGCCCGACGTTAAACAGTGTCTTGAAGCCGCCGCTGGCCTCGCCCTGGGCATCCAACTGGTAGTCGCAGCCCTGCTCTTGAGCAAGGCGCGGCGCCAGGAGCGCCATTTTACCCAAGAGTGCAGCATGCTGCTCAGTACAATCGGCCAGTGTCGGAATATGCTGCTTCGGCACGATCAGAAAATGTACCGGCGCTGCCGGGTTGATATCATGAAAAGCGATCAGATCCTCGTCTTCATAGACCCGTCTCGACGGGATCTGCCCAGCCACAATTTTGCAAAAAATACAATTTTCCAAATTATCCCCCTGCTTCTCACAATGACTCAGTTAATCAGCGCTGCTGCATGTTACCCGGAGTAGCGTCTTTTGGATGGAAAACCGGCGCAATCTTGTTGTCTACGGAATCATGCAGTTCGGCCCCGCTCAATTGCGGCTGGCTTTTTCTTCTATACCCGACAAGCCTTCACGCCGCGCCAGTTCGTTGAGCACATCCTGCGGCGTCAGATTGAACTGGGCCAGCATGATCATCGAATGGAACCACAAGTCCGCGCACTCATACAGCACGTGCGAGACATCCCCATCGACTCGCGCATCCTTGGCGGCCATCACGGTTTCAGTCGCTTCCTCGCCGATTTTCTTGAGGATCGCATCATCGCCCTTGGCGAACAAACGCGCCACATAGGACGTTTCAGGATTGCCGCCGTTGGCCGGTTTGCGCGATTCGATGACTGCGGCCAGGCGTTGTAATGTGTCACTCATGATTGCTTTAAATCCGCTCTGTTATCGCCATGCCTAATCAACCTGAAATACATCCGCGCGACTACGAGGACGATTGCCGGAACAACACCAGCATAGCGAAATTCAACGACGCCATCGACTGCGCCCGTCATTTATAAATGGTATCCGCTTCTTTCAATACCGGATCGAACGCTTGCCAACTGCTGCTGGCGCCCTCGAATTTCTGGAAGAAGCAGGAGTGGCGCCCGGTGTGACACGCGATGTCGCCAGCCTGGGTGACTTTCAGCAACACCACATCTTCGTCGCAATCGAGACGGATTTCGTGGACTTTCTGCACGTGCCCGGACTCCTCACCCTTGCGCCACAGTTTCTTGCGCGAACGGCTCCAGTAGACAGCCTCACCCAAAGCGACAGTCTTGGCCAGCGCATCGCGGTTCATCCAGGCGAACATCAAGACGTCGTTGGAACCAACTTCCTGAGCGATGGCCGGCACCAGGCCGTGTTCATCCCATCTGACCTTGTTTAACCAACTTACACTGCTCATGCTAGCCTCATCGGAATCTGTTGTGCGGCCATAAACTGCTTGGCTTCTTGCACAGTATGTTGACCATAGTGAAAAATGCTGGCTGCCAGTACCGCGTCGGCGCGGCCGATCTTGATGCCGTCGGCCAGATCCCGCAAACCGCCGACGCCACCCGAGGCAATCACCGGGATCTTGACGGCGTTCGATACGCTGCTGGTCAAGGCTAAATCAAAGCCGGCCTTGGTACCGTCGCGGTCCATGCTGGTGAGCAGGATTTCTCCGGCGCCCAACTGCTCCATCTTTTGCGCCCACGCGATCGCATCGAGCCCGGTTGCCTTGCGGCCGCCATGCGTGAACACCTCCCATTTTCCGGGGGCGACCTGCTTGGCGTCAATGGCGACGACGATGCATTGCGAGCCGTATTTGGCGGCGGCATCGACCACCAGTTGCGGGTTGGTGACGGCGGACGTATTGATGCCGACCTTGTCCGCACCGGCATTGAGCAAGCGACGTACATCCTCGACCACACGCACACCGCCGCCCACCGTCAACGGGATGAATACCTGGGACGCCACCGCTTCGATAATCGGCAGAATCAGATCGCGATTATCGGACGATGCGGTGATATCGAGGAACGTCAGCTCATCAGCGCCCTGCTCGTCGTAGCGGCGGGCGATCTCGACCGGATCACCGGCGTCGCGCAGCTCAAGGAAATTGACCCCCTTGACGACGCGGCCATTGGTCACGTCGAGGCAAGGGATAATGCGTTTGGCGAGGCTCATTAAAGTGGACCCATCTGTCCAGACAAATATCTGCATAGTTTAAGAAGCACTTCCTGCCTCCAATACAGCTGCGCGGCGCTGTCCCGGTTTTTCTGTTGCTCTTGGTGTT
>NZ_JBIIVN010000048.1:0-15132 GCF_044339385.1 Collimonas sp.
CTCCTTGAACTCCGCCGTGTACATCTGTTTTGGTATCTTCTTCATTGCTGGTCTTTCCAAAGGATCGTTGATTTTACGTTACCTATGGAAGACTAAATTTCGGGGGAAGCTCAGTGTGCTGCCAAATGACCGTTTACACAAAACTAATTACACCCTCGGGTATTTCAGTGTTTTGACGCAATGATGCTCTCAGAGCCAGGACGTTGATTGAAAACCCAAACAAAAAGGCCCGCTTGCGCGGGCCTTTTTGTTCTGGCGTCCCCAGGGGGATTCGAACCCCCGTACTCACCGTGAAAGGGTGATGTCCTAGACCTCTAGACGATGGGGACAGTAATCTGTCCGTACTGACCTTACTTCTACTCTACTACTGCTTACAAAAAACAATAAAGGCCGCATTTGGCGGCCTTATCGATTGTATCGAAAACACTCAACACCAATGCTTTACAGCCTTTTTCTGACTGCTTTCCTGTCAACGCCAAAAGAATTCTGGCGTCCCCAGGGGGATTCGAACCCCCGTACTCACCGTGAAAGGGTGATGTCCTAGGCCTCTAGACGATGGGGACAACAAGTTGCCTAACTACTGCTTTATTGCATAACCACTGCTTTACTTCACTACTTCTGCCACCAATTTACTGGTGGAGGTAAGCGGGATCGAACCGCTGACCTCTTGCATGCCATGCAAGCGCTCTCCCAGCTGAGCTATACCCCCGTTTGCAGAAGCGACATTATAGCAAGCTTATTTGCGGCTTGTAAATCCCGATTTGCAGATTTACAGCAGATAGGGTTGCAAACGCGCCACCACCGCTTCCCGCCCAAATACTTCAAGCACGGCATCGATCGCCGGGGTATGTAACTGGCCGGCGACCATCAGACGCAACGGCATCGCGAACTGCGGCATCTTTAACTTGTGCGTGGCCAGCACTTCCTTGATCATCGGTGCCAGGTTTTCCTTGGTCCACTCAACCGTGGCGCAGCGCCCCACGAAATCGGCCAGCGCCGGTTTAATCGCATCGGTAAAGTGCTGCGTCAGCAAGGTGGCATCAGATGTTGGTTTGCGGTAGAACAGCATGGCCGCAACGGCGATTTCGTTGACGGTATTGGCGCGCTCCTTCAGCAGCCCTATCACTTTCGCCAAATCTGGAGCATTGCTGAAATCGGCGGCGTCGCGCTCCATCAGCGGCTTGACCATCGCGGCCAGGCGCGTATTGTCGGCCAATTTGATGTAGTGGTTGTTGATCCACGCCAGCTTTTCAGGATTGAATTGCGCCGGCGATTTCGACAAGTGATCGAGATTAAACCATTCGCAGAACTGCTCCATCGAGAAAATTTCTTCGTCGCCATGACTCCAGCCGAGACGCGCCAGGTAATTTAGCATCGCCTCCGGCAAGTAACCTTGCGCCGGGTAATCCATGACGCTGACCGCGCCGTGGCGCTTCGACAATTTTTCGCCGTCGGCGCCGAGAATCATCGGTACGTGGCCGTATAACGGCAGCGTCGCACCGAGCGCCTTCAAGATATTGATCTGGCGCGGGGTATTGTTAACGTGGTCGTCGCCACGAATCACGTGGGTGATCTTCATGTCCCAATCGTCCGCCACGACGCAGAAATTGTAGGTCGGCGTACCGTCAGGGCGAGCGATCACTAGATCATCCATTTCACGGTTGAAAATCGTGATGTTGCCCTTGACTACGTCATCCCAGCTGACGTCGCCGTCGAGCGGATTCTTGAAACGCACCACCGGCTTGCGATCCGCAGGAACCGCGGGCAAAACCTTGCCTGGCTCTGGACGCCAGGTGCCGTCGTAGCGCGGCTTTTCGCCAGCTGCGCGCATCCGTTCGCGCATCGCTTCGACTTCTTCCGGCGACGAGTAGCAGTAGTAGGCGCTACCGTCTTGCAGCATTTTTGCGATCACTTCGCGATAGCGATCCATGCGGCGCATCTGGTAGAACGGACCTTCGTCATGCTCCAGCCCCAACCATTGCATGCCGTCGATGATGGCTTGCACTGCTTCAGGAGTCGAGCGCTCGAGGTCGGTATCTTCAATGCGCAACACGAAAGTGCCGCCAAAATGGCGCGCAAAGGCCCAGGAAAACAGCGCGGTGCGGGCACCGCCCAGATGCAGGTAACCGGTCGGACTGGGGGCGAAGCGAGTGCGCACCGGCACAGATGGGGAAGTCGTAGCTGAGGCAGCAGTTGGGGCAGGAGCGGAATTCGGAGCAGTCATGATAAATAAAAACGGCCTTGGATTGCAAAAGCCGTTATCAGGGAAAACCTCATTTTACCGCGTTGCATCAGTCGATGGAACCGCCGCGCCGGTCTACCTATCGGCGAGGTTTATTTGACGGTGATATGGATGGTCTTGCTCAGCTCCGGCCCATAGGACTGATGCGCGCCGTTAGCGAACTGCATGGTCAGCTTGTATTTGCCAGGCGGCAGCGTGAGGCTAGTGTCGGTTTGACCTTTGCCAAAATGCAAATGCGTGTCATCGACCGGAATCGATTGTCCGGCAGGAATGCTGTCTTGGTTGATCAGCAGGTGGTGATGGCCGGTTCCAGGGGTCATGTCGCCGGCCGGCTTGACTTCCATGCCGCTGACACCGAACCTGACGGTAAATGGGCTGCTGACCACCGCACCGTCGGCCGGCTCGATGAACGAGACGGAGGCCGCGTGCGCCATCTGCGGCAAAAAACTGGAAGACATGAGCGTCGCAGCAAACAGTACAGAAAAAATTCGTGATTTCATCGCTATATCCTTGGTATGGTAAATGAATAACACTCAAAAGCTGCTCAACGCCGACTGAAAAGCAATCCGGGCAGCCCGCCAACAATTTACTGAGTGCAATAATACAGCGATATTGTCTGCGCTACCCACCAAAATAAGGACGCTGCCATGCAAACCACCTACGGTAATTTATTTCACAACCTGCCGCTGGATCGTTCGGCAAAAGTTGTCGACCTGCTGCACCAACGGGCCGGTCTTAAGATCGAGCGCATCATCTCCAACGGACAAGCCAGCCCACCCGGCTTCTGGTATGACAATCCACAAGAAGAATGGGTGCTGCTGCTGAGCGGCGCTGCCGCCCTGACCTTAGAGGGCAAGGCCGCACAGCACATCATGCACCCCGGCGACTGGCTGCACATCCCGGCGCATTGCCGCCATCGCATCGAATGGACCGATGCCGGCCAGCCTACGGTGTGGCTGGCGGTGCATCATCCAATCGATCCGCCCTAATCATTCGTGCTTAATAAATACTTTTGCATCAATCTTGATTAATTTAATCGTTCTTGATGACAATGGTCGGGAATTTGCTCGACATGTCACGCGCCTTTTCAGCAACCTTGACCGCCACCTTGCGCGCGATCTGCTTGTAGATCTGGGCTACCTGGCCGTCCGGCTCGGCGACCACGGTCGGCGTGCCGGAATCGGTTTGCTGGCGGATCGACATGGTCAGCGGCAACGCGCCAAGGAAGTCCACGCCGTATTCGCCACACATCTTGGCACCGCCGCCTTCGCCGAAAATCGCTTCAGCATGGCCGCAGTTTGAGCAGATGTGGGTACTCATGTTCTCGACAATGCCCAGAATCGGAATGCCGACCTTCTCAAACATCTTCAACCCCTTGCGCGCGTCCAGCAACGCAATGTCCTGCGGCGTGGTGACGATCACGGCGCCAGTCACCGGGACTTTTTGCGACAGCGTCAGTTGGATGTCGCCGGTGCCGGGAGGCATATCAACGATCAGATAGTCGAGATCGCGCCAGTTGGTTTGCTCCAGCAACTGTTGCAACGCTTGTGTGACGATCGGGCCGCGCCATACCATCGGCTCGTCCGGGTCGACCATGAAACCGATGCTCGATACTTGCAGGCCATGATTTTCCATCGGCTCCATGCTCTTGCCGTCCTTGGTTTGCGGACGGCCGCTGATCCCCATCATCATCGGCTGCGACGGGCCGTAGATGTCGGCATCAAGAATGCCGACCTGCGCGCCCTCGGCGGCCAGCGCCAGCGCCAGGTTGACGGCAGTGGTCGATTTGCCGACGCCGCCCTTGCCGGATGCTACCGCGATGATGTTCTTGACGTTGGCTAACAGCTTGACGCCGCGCTGCACCGCGTGCGATTGTATTTTCGAATAGACATTCGGGCTGACCTGGCCGACCCCGGGCAACCCGCGGATCGCCGCCACCGCTGCAGCGCCGATCAAACCCAACTGGCTCTTGGCGGGATAGTCGAGTTCAACGTCGAAACTGACATTGACACCATCCAACTGTATATTTTTGGCAGATTTTCCGGCAACCAGATCCTTGCCGGTATTTGGATCAATGACGCCGGCCAATGCTGCCTTGACTGCTTCAATCGTGATGCTCATTACTTTTCCTCTACGCATTTCCACTAAGATGCGGCAAGTCTAAACCATATTGCGGCTGTTCCGCTGAGCTCGGCATAGGCCGCGCTGAAAAACCTGCGATCCGTTTATTGTGGTTACGCTATCCGACAATTGTCGTCGTTGGCTGCTAAAATCAATCCTTTTATCCACTCTGCAGCACTTAACATTGCCAAATGAGCATCACCTTGACTTCAACTCCCCGCCAATTATTCGTCACTACCGCCCTGCCATACGCCAATGCGGCGTTCCATATCGGCCACATCATGGAGTACATCCAGGCTGACATCTGGGTCCGGTTCCAGCGAATGCAGGGCCATGAAGTCAATTTCGTCGGCGCTGACGATGCGCATGGCGCGCCGATCATGATCGCCGCCGAAAAAGCCGGTATCACACCACAGGAATTCGTGGCGCAGATCGCCGCCGGTCGTAAACAATATCTGGACGGTTTCCATATCGCTTTCGATAACTGGCACTCGACCGACGGTCCGGAAAACCATGAACTGTCGCGCGCCATCTATCGCAAGCTGAAGGCCGCGGGCTTCATTGCCACCAAGACCATCGAGCAGTTTTTCGATCCGCTTAAGAACATGTTCCTGCCGGACCGCTACATCAAGGGCGAATGCCCTAAATGCGGCGCCAAAGACCAATACGGCGATTCTTGCGAAGTATGCAGCTCGGTGTACGCCCCGACCGACTTGAAGAATCCCTACTCGACACTGACCGGCGCGACGCCGGTGATGAAGTCGTCGGAACACTTCTTCTTCAAATTATCCGATCCGCAATGCGTGGCATTCCTGCGCGGCTGGGCGCTTGGCAATCTCGACGGCAAGCCGCGGCTGCAATCGGAAGTCGCCAACAAAGCCAAGGAATGGCTGGAAAGCGACGGCGGCATGGGCGACTGGGACATCAGCCGCGATGCGCCCTACTTCGGCATTGAGATCCCGGATGAACCGGGCAAGTATTTCTACGTCTGGCTGGATGCGCCGGTCGGCTACCTGGCTTCGCTGAAGAATTACTTCAACAAGATTGGCCGCGATTACGATGCCTTCATGGCCGATCCGCAGACCGAGCAATATCACTTCATCGGCAAAGACATCACCTATTTCCATACGTTGTTCTGGCCGGCGATGCTGCATTTTTCCGGCCACAAAGTGCCGAACAATGTATTCGTGCACGGCTTCCTGACGGTCTCCGGCGAAAAAATGTCGAAATCGCGCGGCACCGGCATTTCGCCGCTGCGCTATCTGGATCTCGGCATGAACCCGGAATGGATGCGCTACTACATCGCCGCCAAGCTGAGCGCCAAGGTGGAAGATCTGGACTTCAATCCAGATGACTTCGTGGCCCGCGTCAACGCCGACCTGATCGGCAAGTACATCAACATCGCCAGCCGCGCCGCTGGCTTCATCACGAAAAAATTCGACGGCAAGATCAGCACCGCCTGGGCGACCGACAACGACCCGTTCCTGGCCGCCCTGCGTGCCGTCGCCGCCGATATCGGCGCGCTGTACGATGGCCGTGAATTCGGCAAGGCCTTGCGTGCCGTGATGGAGCAGGCTGATGTGATCAACGCTTACGTCGACGCCAACAAGCCGTGGGAGCTGGCCAAGGATCCGGCCAAGGAAGCAGCTCTGCACGAAGTCTGCAGCCGCCTGCTGGAGGCGTTCCGCATTCTGACGATTTACCTGAAGCCGGTATTGCCGGCGCTGGCCGCCCAGGTCGAGTCTTTCCTGCAAATCCAGCCGCTGGTTTGGGCGGATGTCGCCACGCCGCTCGCAGACGGCCACCGGATCAATGCCTATACGCACCTGATGACAAGAGTCGAACCGAAGATGCTGGATGCGCTGTTCGATGCGCCGACCGTAGCTGCGGCTGCGCCGACTGAAGAATCCACCGCCGACACAGCCGACACAGCCGCCAGCGCCATCGAACCACTGGCCGCAGAAATCAAGATCGACGATTTCGTCAAAGTCGATTTGCGCATCGCCAGGATCGTCAACTGCGAACACGTCGATGGTTCCGACAAATTGCTGCGCCTGACGCTGGATGTCGGCGAAGGTCGCCTGCGCAACGTCTTCTCCGGTATCAAATCATCCTACCAGCCGGAACAACTGATCGGCAAACTGACCGTCATGGTGGCCAATCTGGCACCGCGCAAGATGAAGTTCGGCGTGTCGGAAGGGATGGTGCTGGCAGCCTCGGCAGCAGACAGCAAGACCAATGCCGGCATTTATGTACTCAACCCATGGCCAGGTGCAGAGCCGGGCATGCGCGTCAGCTAATTAAGTGAAGCAAGCATATGAACCTGCAAGTCCGCGAAGCGAGCACCGACGATGCCGCACTGATAGCCGAACTGACACGCGCTTGCTGGGCTGAACGAGTCAGCGCCAGCTCCAGCGGCCACCGCGAAAGCACCGAGCGGGTGCTGCACGACCTGCAGCGCGGCGGCGGTTTCGTCTTGCAACTGGATGCGCAACCAATCGGTTCGGTGCGCTGGCTACCGTCGGATACCGAAACCGAGGTCTGGGAAATCCTGCGCATGGGTGTGTTGCCGACCTATCGCGGACAAGGCCTGTCGCAGCATCTGATGGAAGCGGTGATACATCGCGCCCAAAGCGCCGACATCAGTGAGCTGAGGCTGACGGTACGCGCCGACCAGACCCGGGTGGTAGATCTATATGCGGTGTTCGAATTCGAACTGGCGCCGGAGCTGGAATACACCCGCGCCAATCCGCTGGAAGAACCGCCGCTGGTGATGCGGCGCTGGCTCAAGCGATAGTCGCCCGCAGCGCCCTGAGGCAGGAGCGAGCGCCCCTGGTTCTTTCCACCGTCAGTTGCAGGTCAATTGCAGGCCAATTGCAGGTAAGTTGCAGATTAGACTATACCGAGCTGTCTTGTTATTCTTGTTATTCCGATACCGCAGGATAATCCCTCTGATCGCTGCGCACAAACGGTTCAGCGGCGAGGAAATAGCATAAAATAGCGCCTACTTCCACCGAATTATCAAAGCGATCATGACATACTCCAAACAAATTTCCGGTTACGAGTCTGATATCACCAAGTTCATCGAAGAACTCAAGAAAAAAAATCCGAAATTGGAAGAGCAGCAACAGGCTGGCCGCGCTTTGCTGTGGGACAAGGCACCGATTGACCTGGACAGCCAGCAGCGCGCTGAGGAATCACGCGTCGATCAGCAACCCTACGTTTATCAAAACAACCACTAACTGCATCAAGCTCAGGTAACGTTCAATGAGCCAGAACGTGTCGGATGCGGCAGAACTGACGCTGGAAGGGCAGCCCGATTCGACGCCGGACGTGATCGACGGCGTCGCCTTTGCACGCCTGTATGGCGAGCCGCTGTTCCGCATGCCGACCGACTTGTACATCCCGCCGGATGCGCTGGAAGTCTTCCTCGAAGCATTTGAGGGCCCACTTGATCTGTTGCTGTACCTGATCCGCAAGCAGAACTTCAACATTCTTGATATTCCGATGGCGCAGGTCACGCTGCAATATCTGGAATATGTCGACCAGATTCGCATCACCAATCTGGAGTTGGCGGCGGAATACCTGCTGATGGCGGCGATGCTGATCGAGATCAAATCGCGCATGCTGCTGCCGGTGCGCAAGACCGATAGCGAAGAAGCCGAAGATCCGCGTGCCGAACTGGTGCGGCGCCTGCTGGAATACGAGCAGATGAAGCTGGCCGCGCGAGAAATCGACGCCCTGCCGCAACTGGGACGCGATTACGTGCGTACCCAAATCTACATCGAACAAAATACCGTTATCCGCTGGCCGGACGTCAATATCGACGACCTGCAGGCAGCCTGGGCCGATGTGATCAAACGCGCCCGACTCACCGCCCACCACACCATCAGCCGCGAAGAATTGTCGGTGCGCGAGCATATGACCGGCATCCTGCGGCGCTTGCAAGCGCCGCGCTTTGTCGAATTTGCCGATCTGTTCGATCCCGCCCGTGGCGTGCCGGTACTGGTGGTCAACTTCATCGCACTGCTGGAACTGGTCAAGGAAACCCTGATTGAAATCACCCAGGCAGAACCTTTTGCACCAATCTATGTGCGACTGGCTTATTCGCCGACTTTTGCGCCCGCTTATGCCCCGACGTGATTTTTGTAGGGTGGGCGCCTGTACCCACGCCTGACGCAAGGCAGTGTGAATCTGTCATCTCAGCCAAGCGTGAGCACGCCAGCGATCCCATCGTACACGTGAAACCATGGAATTTTCCTTGCTGCGGTAACTCTTACATTCTATTCCGCAAATATATTATTTTATGAAAATCATCTCCTCCATCGAAGAACTCCGCGACCAGTTGCGCGGCCAGTTGCGTACCGCTTTCGTGCCAACCATGGGCAACCTGCACGACGGCCATCTGTCGCTGATGCGGCTGGCAAAGAAGCATGGCGATCCGATCGTCGCCTCGATCTTCGTCAATCGTCTGCAATTCGGGCCTAACGAAGATTTCGACAAATACCCGCGCACTTTCGCCGCCGACGTCGAGAAGCTGGAAAAGGAAGGCGTCTACGTTCTTTTTGCGCCGACTGAAAAAGACTTGTATCCAGAACCGCAGGAATTCCGCGTGCGGCCACCGGACGGGCTCGGCAATACGCTCGAAGGCGAATTCCGCCCAGGCTTTTTTACCGGCGTCACGACTGTCGTATTGAAGCTGTTTTCCTGTGTTCAGCCACGGGTTGCGGTGTTCGGCAAAAAGGATTACCAGCAGTTGATGATCGTGCGCAACATGTCCAAGCAATTTGCGTTGCCGACCGAAATCATCGCCGCCGAAACTTTCCGCGCCGCAGACGGCCTCGCGCTGTCGTCGCGCAATATGTACCTGTCGGCCGAGGAGCGTGCCGAAGCGCCGTCGCTGTTCAAGACGCTCAACCAGGTTGCCGACGAAGTGCGCGCCGGTCACCTCGATATCTTCGAACTGGAAAAGCAAGCGATGTCGCAACTGGCAGGACGCGGCTGGCAGCCTGATTACATCTCGATCCGCAAACGCAGCGACCTGCAACCGCCGGCCGCCGGTGATCTGGCGCAGGGCGAAAAGCTGGTGGTACTGGCCGCAGCCAGGCTGGGCGTGACGCGCCTGATCGATAATCTGGAAATTTGAGCCACCTATGCCAGCGCGCCGACACTACAGACAATATGTTGTTTGGCTGGCGGCGCTGTTGGCCAACGCCAACGCCAACGCCAACGCCAATTCTGGAATCGACAAGATCACGGTGCAAGACGATGCGCAGCACAGCGTCACGCTGTCTCACCCGGCACAGCGCATCATCAGCCTGGCACCGCATGCCACCGAACTATTATTTGCGGCAGGTGCCGGACCTTATGTGATCGGCGCCAGTGCCTACAGCGATTATCCGCCTGCCGCAAAACAGCTACTCAGCGTCGGCGAAGGCAATGCACTAGATGCCGAGCGCATCATCGCGCTCAAGCCGGATCTGATAGTCGCCTGGAGCAGCGGCAATTCAGCCAGCCAGCTGGCGACATTGCGCGCGATCGGGATTCCGGTATTCGAAAGCGAACCGCACGACTTCAGCACTATCGCCTCCTCGCTGGAACGGCTGGCGAAACTGGCCGGTACCGAAGCCATCGGCAAAGCAGCCGCCGCCTTCCGCGCGCGCCTGGCGCTACTGACCAAGACCTACCGGCAGCGCCCCAAGGTCAGGGTGTTTTACCAAATCTGGAAAAAGCCGCTGATGACGCTCAACGACGAGCATCTGGTGTCGAGCGCGATCCGTTTATGCGGCGGCGAAAATATATTCGGCAAGCTGCCACAACTAGTACCGACCGTCAGCACCGAAGCGGTATTGCAAGCCAACCCGGAAGTGATCTTTGCCGCCGACGGCAGCAATACCGGGGCGGCTGACCAGAGCTTGTGGCGCCGTTTTCCGTCACTCACCGCCGTGGCGCGCAACAATCTGTTCACATTGACAGCGGATCAGATCAGCCGGCCCGGGCCGCGGATTCTGGATGGCGCCACCGAGCTATGCCAGAACCTGGATATCGCACGGGCGCGACGCCAGTAAGCGTTTACCGGCTGCCGAAACAAGCTGATCCACGCACGCGGTTTCGGCAGCACCCGCCATTGGCGGCAATGCGCAGGGAAACAATACACCCGTGCGGGATATCAGCAGTTGGCATGAACAAGCGCCGCGAACCGTTTTGCATGACTTCGAAGCGGCATCCGAACGCGGCTTGCAGCAACTCCGGCTGCAATACGCTATCAACGCTGCCCTGCCACGATTTTCCGTCGCCCAGCAGCAGTACATGGGTCGCGTAACGCGCCACCAGATTGATGTCATGACAGGCTGCGATGACGGCTTTCTGCGGCGGCGACGCATCGACTATCCTCTGCAACAACTCCATCACCACGATTTGTGCTGCGGCGTCCTGGTGGGCAGTTGGTTCATCGAGCATGAGCAATAACGGATCCTGCGCCAGCAAGGTGGCCAAGGCCACGCGCTGACGCTCACCGCCCGACAGACTTAACAAGTCGTGCTCGCTGAAGGCCGCCATCCCGACCTGTTGCAACGCTTGCATTGCCAGCACGCGATCGTCTTCTTTATCCCAACCGAAGCCGAACTGGTGCGGATGCCGGCCGGCGATTACCGCTGCCAGCACGCTACTGGAAAATGCATCGGCCTGATGCTGTGCCAGCAATCCGCGTAAGCGCGCCAGCTGCTGCGCTGTTGTCGCCTGAATGTCGCGGCCCTGAATCAGCACGCGGCCGCCAGCTGGTTTGTATAGTCCGGCCAGCGTGTGTAGCAAAGTCGATTTGCCGATGCCGTTACGACCTAATATGCACCAGAATTGGCCTGGCACAATCTGCCAGTCGAGCCGCTCGCACAGCACTCTGGCAGCAACACTGAGGCGCAACCGCTCGGTACACAACAGGGGTGCGTCCAGTTGGTTCATGCCCGGCTCCGCGATAGCAACCACAGAAAAACCGGCACGCCGACCAGCGCGGTAATCACCCCTACCGGCAGTTGGGTCGGTGCCACGACGGTACGCGCCGCCAGATCGGCCAGTGTCAGAACTGCGCCGCCGCTGATGACACTGGCTGGCAGCAGCAGCCGCTGGTCGTTACCGATTAGCAGCCGTACCGCATGCGGCACCACCAGACCGATAAAGCCGATGGTACCGGCTACGCTGACGGCCGCGGCAGTCGCCAGCGAAGCTGCAACCAATGTCAGAAAACGCAGCCGCACCACGGACACGCCAAGCAGTTGTGCAAAGCCTTCACCGTGGCTCAGCAGATTGAGTTGGCGCGCGTTGCACACGCCCCATAGCAGAATCAGCAACAACAATATCGCCGCCGGGGTCAGCCCGAGAGCGTCTTCCAGGTCGCCCATCAACCAGAACAGCATGCCGCGCAGTTGTGCATCCGGCGCTAAGGTCAACGCCAGCGTGACGATCGCGCCAAAACCGGCGGCGATCATCACACCGGTCAAAATCAGGCGATGGCCGCCGTGCTGGGCGACAGTAGGTAATCGACGCAAGGCTTGGCGCGCCAAACCGAACAACAGCAGAACTGCCAGGCCGGAGCCTGCAGCGGCGCCGAATGCGGCAACACCGTTGCCCGTCAGTCCAATATGCCTGGCAGCCAGCAAGGCCAGCAACGCGCCGGCGGCGGAGCCGCCGGACAATCCCAACACATAGGGGTCGGCCAGGGGATTACGCAATAGCACTTGCATCAATGCCCCAGCCAGCGATAACAGGCCGCCAACAACGAAAGCGGCTGCCACTCGCGGCAGCCGCAAAGAAAAATAGATTTGATCGACTGCCGATCCACACCCGCTACTGCCGCACGCTACCGACAACGTCAGCGCCAGCATCGCAAAGACGGCGAGGCAGAGCAAGATGACGGCGGCGCGGCGCAAGGAAGTTGTGCTTGTCAATTTAGTCGAATCAAATCGTTGATGAATCGCTCAGCGTACATCAATCATGGACCGCGAGGGCGGCAGCTTGTTGGCCCTCGGGTCCATGACAGGCCCAATATAAACGTTACCGAAGTGCACTATCGGTAAATCGCAATTGCGCTCGGCACAGGTGCCTACACTACTTTTTACTGCTGCCAACTTGCGCCGACAAATAAGCCGCGTGATGGCTGGTTATAGCCGTATGCGGTTTGGTAATCGCGATTAAACAGATTATCGATGCGACCAAACAACGACACTTGCTTACTCAACTGATAGCGCGCATTGGCGTTGGTCAGCCAATATGCCGGCAGTTGCGGGTTGCCGGGGATATCGGAACGGCTGTCGGTGTACTGCACATCGGTGCCGACACGCCAGGCGCCAAAATTCTTGGTGACTCCCAACGCCCCCAGGGTCTTGGCGCGGCGCACCAGGGTCTGATCAGTCGATTCGTCCTTCGGGTTCTGCAAGGTCAGGCTGGCACGCCAGTCGATATCTGCCAACCTGGCGCCGGCGCTTAGTTCCAGGCCCTGGTTCTTGGCGCGGGCGATATTAATGGTGCGGAAAGTCAGCGGATCGTAGCCGAACTGGTCACGGGTACGGGTATCGAACAGGGTGGCACGCAGCAGGGTTGCACCAGCGGCATATTGCACGCCCAACTCGTAAGACTTGGAACGCTCGGCCTTGAGATTGGTGTTGCCATACAACGGGTCATACAATTGCACCGGCGTGGGCGCATTGAATGCAGTTGAGGCATTGGCGATCAGCTTGACGGTATCGGTCAGTGCATAGCCGTAACCGAGATAGCCGGTGCTGTCCGAACCGGAACCGCCAACGTCGTCATGACGCAGGTTCAATTGCAATTGGCGGGCGCCGATTTTGCCCAGAACGCCAGCGTAGAAACTCGACATCGAGCGCGAATAGCTGTTGCTGGAATTGCCATAGCTGCTGTTGGCGTTGACATCAGCCTTTTCGCGGCCGGCATCGACGCCCGCAGTCGCTGTCCACAGCGGCGCCAGGCGCAATTCATTGGCCCATTGCAGCAGGTTCTGCGTGCTCTTGTAGGCGTTGCTGCTGTTGCCGAACGTGGTCAGGTCTTGCAGATTGTCGCGATTGACGTTTTGCGACAGCGTCAGGGTCGAGGTCCAGTCCTGGGTGAATTTGTTTTTCGAAAACACGGCGATCGACTGGCTCTTCGAATGACCGTTGTTCTGGTCGCTCGGCGTGCCGTAGGCATCGTCGAAAGTGTACCTGGCGTCGTTGGCATAAAGACGCACACCAACTTCATTGCCCTTGTTCCACTCCTGCGCTACCGATCCGGACACGCTGGTGTTGCCGTCGCCATTGCGGTCAGGGTTGACGTTAGGGCTTTGCAGCGGATTCTGCGCTGAAAACCCGTCGGTCTTGAAACGACTCAGCGACAACGCATAACTGGTATCGCCGCTCTTGCCGCTAACCCCGACATTCCCCTGATAAGTACCGCGCGAGCCACCCTCGACCGAGGCGTTGACTGCCGCAGCGCCGCTGCCGCGCTTGGTGAAAATCTGCACCACGCCGCCGATGGCGCCCGAGCCGTAGATCGCGGAAACGTTACCGCGCACGATTTCGATGTGATCGATCTGGTCCGGCAGAATGTTTTCCAACGCCGGCAAACCATAAGAAGCCTGACGGCGAATCGGCACGCCATCGATCATGATCAGGGTTTCCGACGAGTTGGCGCCGCGCATGAACAGTGAAGCCTGCTGGCCGGGGCCGCCGACGCGGGTGATCTGGATGCCGGCTTCGCGTTCCAGCAATGCCGGCAGATCAGGTGCCTGAGAATTGCGGATGTCCTCGGCACTGATGACGGTAGTGTGCGGCAAGGCATCGCTCTGCGGCTGTGCAACACGCGCCGCAGTCACCACGACTGGCACCAGGTTCTGGTCTTGGGCGCTTTGCGCCATGGCTGAGCCGACGCCGGAGGAGAGAATCGCGCAAGCGAGCGCAAGCGGCTTCAAAGTCGCGCCATGACGGCGTGATAAAGATAAAGTCATGTTGGATACGATAAGAGTCCCCGGCCTGCTTCCCCGCAAGCCCGGTTGTAACAGCAGCAGCGAATCAGCGCACTACGCCTATTCCCCACTCCCCCTGATCTGGCCGGTATCCGGGCTAACAAAACGCAGCGTATCACCTTCCCATGCCTGGCGAGGCCGAAGCACAGTGGTACAAGACACGCTCTGTCGACTGCTGAAAAAAAGATGACTTTCAACCACCGACGCTTGTTTTACCGTTGCGGGGGCAGCACACGTTGGCCGGCAATCCTGTTGATCGGCTGGCGCCGTGTTTCCCGTTTAACCGCGGACATGAACATGTTCGCGTGCACCAAAACCCGCACATTGTAAGGCCGGCGCCGGTTTGCGGCAAATGCCGGAAGGCTTGGCAGGCTGAGAGTGTGGTGAAATTGATCTGGTGGCGCCCCAAAACGGCCACTGACCGGTGCTTCAGCGGGAGCGCGGGGACGATATGCAGTGATCGGCCACCCTCCTCTCCATCAATTTCAAAATAAGCAACCTAAACCATCGCAGCACGCCGCAGTCCACAGATCTCCAATATCAAATAGCAGAGATCAAAGCGCAGATACCGGTTGTGCAATTTGGGCCACGGCAGCGCCGCCATACAACGACAAAAAATAGCGGATAACAACAGCGGATAACAACAGACTGAGCTTCCCTCGATTTTTCGTCTTCCAACAGGTGGCTTTTATGCCGCCTGTTTTTCCTGATGTTGCTCAGCGAGCCAGTCATCTAAATACTGGCAGGGTGAACGATAGCC